>CACNQS010000018.1 GCA_902622625.1 uncultured Prochlorococcus sp. | reverse complement strand
TACGCTCCAAGTAGCAACACTAGTTGGAAAATTATTTTTAAAAATAACTAAAAGTACAATTATAAATAATAATAAAGTAGGTAATTCATTTAATAATCTAAGGTTTTTTGCTGAAATAGTTGAAGTACCATTATGTAATGAATACATTATTTTATAACAATAAGAATGATAAATTACTAATCCCAAAACAAAAGAAATTTTAATTTGCAACCACTTCTCACTTAACCAACTTGGTTGCATAATAACCATGCAAATAGCCATACTTAAAGCTAATATCATCCCAGGTGTTGTGATTATATTTGCCAGCCTTTTTTCCATCAAGGTGTATTGTTTATTAAAGGCAATTTTTAATTCATTTTCCATATTTTTAGATTCTTCATGATATATAAAAAGTCTTACTAAATAAAAAAGTCCCGCAAACCAAACGATTACACCAATAATGTGAAGTGATTTAAACCAGAGATATGCTTCAGCTGCCAAATTACTAGATTAATTTAAAAATATATATTTTTAATATAGTTATATTTAACAATTTCAAGAAATCTATTTTTCAAAAATTAATTAATATTTATAACTCGTTAAAATATTTATATATATCATTTACTGAATTTTTTCCAAGTCCTTTAACTTTTGATAAATCCTCTTTACTAGCTATTCTTATCGCGTCTATTGATTTAAAATGCTCAAGCAATTCTCTTATTCTTGATGGTCCTAATCCACTGATTTGGGACAATTGAGATCTATTCATTCTTTTAGATCTTTTGTCTCTATGAAAAGATAATGCAAATCTATGTGCTTCATCTCTTACCCTTCTTAATAGAAGAACTCCTTTTTGATTTTCATCAGTATCAAGAGACTTCTTAAATCCTGGAATAAATATTTCTTCATTTTTTTTTGCCAATGAACATATAGTTACTTCTTCCTCAAGATTTAATTCTTTTAATGCTTTAATAGCTGCATTTAACTGTCCTTTTCCTCCATCAATCATTATTAAATCAGGCCAATCTGATAGAAGTTCATTGTCTAATTTACTATTAGTTTTATCATTTAATATTGAAAAATCCCCTCCGCTTTTTTTAAATCTTGACCATTTTTTAAACCTTCTAAGTATTACTTCATATATTGAAGCAAAATCATCACTATGGCCTACAAAAACGTTTGGATCTTTAATTTTATATTTCCTATAATCCTGTTTAGAAGGAATCCCATCAATAAAAACGACTTGTGATGCTACAGGGTCACTACCTTGTATATGGCTTATATCATAACCTTCAATTCTTTTAGGTTGTTCGCTTAATTCAAGTATTTGGGCAAGATCCTCAATTGATGATTCATTATCCTGTATCCCATTTAATATTCTATCTAATTCCAATTTCGCATTTTTTAAAACCATTTCTACAGTTTCATGTTTTTTATTTCTTTTTGGGATTAAGATTTTTACTTTCTTTTTTCTTAGCTCCGTTAACCAATCCTCTATGGTTGCTTGTTTTGGAAGGTTATATTGAATAAGAATTTCTGATGGTATTTCTACAGGTTCAACATTCATATAATGCTCTTCAAATATCTTTTGTAAAAAAAAATAATATACTCAAAAATTATCCTAAAGATTCTTTTACATTAATTTCGGGAATAGAAATTAATTGTTTAATTTTAGGATGTTTAGTACATGTAATTGGACTGGGAATAGATATAAAAAGTAAATACCTAAATCCTTACATCCTTGGAGAGTCTCCAATAGGTAATGATTTAAATATTAAATCAGTTATAAAAGCAATAAATTTAGCTGGTGGTTTATCATTTCTTGCTCATCCAGCGAGATACAGGATTCCCTTTTATAAATTAATTCCAGAGGCCAAAATACAAGGTATTGATGGAATAGAGGTTTGGTACGATTATGAACTTAATGAAGTATGGAATCCTAGTTTATTTGTATGTTCAGAAATAGATAAATTAGCAGATAAATATTCAATGCTAAAAACATGCGGAACAGATAGTCATGGACTTTCGCTATTAGGTAGATAATTCAGAATTCGTTTTTTTCAATTATTGAATCAGTATTAATAATTATGTTCTTTAAATTTTCAATAACATCTGATGAACAATTATTCCACATTTTTCTATTGACAATTTCAAGAAATCTTTGTGCAATATCTCTTAAAGCCCATGGATTATTCTCTAGAAAGAAATTCCTAAGATCCTGATCACATAACCATGATTTATAAACTTCCTCATAACACCAATCTGAGACTACTTCAGTAGAAGCATCAAAAGCATATAAGTAATCTAGTGTAGCTGAAAATTCAAACGCTCCTTTATAACCATTATCCTTCATTCCATTTATCCATTTAGGGTTAAGTATTCTTGATATAACAACTTTATTAATTTCATCTTGTAATTTTGAAATTTTGGATAATCCAAATTTTGATAAATCACCATGATACATTTCAGGAAATTTACCGCTCAATATTTTTACTGCTGAAGATAATCCACCCTGAAACTGATAATAATCATCAGAATCTAAAATATCATGTTCCTTATTATCTTGGTTATGAACAACTAACTGCACATTTTTAAGAGCATTTTCTAATGATTTTTTATCCTCTATAGGTTCAAGATTATCACTGTAAATCCACTTACTCCAATTAAGAAAAGATTCTCCAAAATCATCAATATTTTCCCAATTAGAATTTGAAATTAGTTCTTGCAGACCAGCTCCATATGAACCTGGCGCTGAACCAAATATACGATTAATTGAATCACCATCCCTTGATGCCCCAGCGAGAGGATTAAATATATCATCCTCATTAAGATTAGAAACAAGATTTATTGCTTTAGAAGTTAATTTAACTAACTGTGGAAATGAATCTCTAAACATTCCCGAAATCCTTAAAGTAACATCAACCCTAGGTCTTTCGAGAACAGATAAAGGAATGATTTCTAGATCAACTACTCTTCTTGAAGGACCATCCCAAATAGGCTGTACTCCTAATAAATATAGTATTTGACAAATGTCTTCACCACCATTTCTCATTGTGGATGTTGCCCATACAGATATTGCTATATTTTTTAAATCTTCTCCATTATCTTGTTTGTATAAATCAAGTATTTGTGAAGCAGACTGACAACCAACACTCCATGCTGATTCAGTTGGCAGTCCTCTCGAATCAACTGAAAAGAAATTTTTACCAGTGGGTAAAGCTTCAGTTTTACCTCTCGTAGGAGCTCCAGATGGACCACTTTTTACATATTGTCCCTTTAATGAATTAATAAATGATAATTTCTCATTATATGAAGAATTAATTATGGGAATTAGAATCTCTTTTTTTAATAATAAAAAATACTTATTATGTTTTTTTTCATTAAAGAAATAGTCTATTATTTTCTGATTTTTATATTTTTCTAGATTTTTTATATTGATATTCTTTTTGTAAAAAAACAAATATATTAAATACTTTGCTTGTTGTTCCAAAAAATCAATAGCCATTCTAAAGTTTAAAATATTTTTGTTGGAAAAAGTCAATAATATTTTTTTATCCTTTTCACTTAACATTTGATCAAATTGATTTGTCCAAGGATTCAAATCTAGTTTTAAATGTTTTGCTATATATTGAGTAACACCAATTCGGTTCGTATTTGGTACTCTAGCAATACACAAGAATAAATTTATTTCATTAATATCATTCTGCCTATTGCCAAAAATATGCAAACCTGTCCTAATTTGAGATTCTTTAATTTTGCAAAGAAAGGAATCAATTTCTTCTATTTGATTATTTTTATTCTTTAATGTAATTTCGCGAAAATCTTTTTTTATTAATTCAAAAATGGAATTTTCTATTATTTCAATCCGATTAGAATTTAATAATTTTGCTTCAAAATATTCGTCTAAATAATTTTCTAATATTGAATATTTTCCATATAATTCTGACCTATCCAATGGAGGGGTTAAATGATCAATAATTGTTGCAGCGGTTCTTCTTTTAGCTTGGGATCCTTCTCCAGGATCATTTACGATAAAGGGATATATATTTGGTATAGCTGGACAAATAATATTTGGAAAACATTTATTGCTGAGACCTATAGATTTACCAGGTAACCATTCAACAGTCCCATGTTTACCAATATGGCACATCGCATTTGCATTAAAAACTTTTTCAATCCAAAAATATTGTGCTAAATATCTATGGGGAGGTGGAAGATCGGGAGAATGAATATCTCTATCAGTTAAAGCGTCATAACCTCGTTGAGGTTGAATCAATAATGTTATTTTTCCAAATCTAATACCATTTATTGAGAAGCCTTTATTATCTAGATCGATCGCATCAGATGGTTTACCCCAACGACTAACAATAATATTTTTGGGATCAATTTCTAAATAATTCCAATATTTTAAATATTCACTAAGTGGTAAGTAATCTAATGGTTTATTATTTTGAGATTCAATATCATTAGTTCTAGTTTTTATAAGCATTGACATTAATTCGGAAGAATCTTCAGGATAATTACAAGATCCAAGGTCATAACCTTCTTCTTTTAACCAATTAAGAATATTTATTATTGAAGATGGTGTATTTAGACCAACGCCATTTCCGATTCTTCCGTTCTTTACTGGATAATTACTTATTACTAAACAAATTCTTTTTTCAAAATTATTAAGTTTCTGAAGTTTCACATAATTTGTTGCAATTTTTGAAATCCATCGAATACCTACTTGATCAGCTTTGTAACTAGTTATTTCACTATATAGTGTATTTTTCTTAGAAATTATTTCTTTAAATGCTGAAGGACAGGTCGTAATTCTTCCATCAAATTCAGGAATAATTATTTGCATTAATAAATCAGATGAATTCATTCCAATAGATGAATTTAACCACTTTTTTCTTGATCTATTAGAAGAAAGAAGCTGTAAAATTGGAATTTTAAGAGAAGTAAAAATATTTGTTGAATTTTCAATTAATTCATTATTTTTGATTTGAGATGAAGAAAATGAAGTCGTGGTAATTATTAGTTTAATATCTTCTTTTTTAAAAATTTCTATTAATTTCTTCTGAATGATATGATCTTTTAGTGTTGAAATAAAAAATGTTTTAGGAGATAATCCGCATTTTCGTAATTGCAAGTTAAGTTTTTCGTTTACTTCAATTTCATTAGCCAAAAAAAGTGATTTATAGGATATTATTCCTATCTTTTCGCCACATTCATTTTTCCAATCATGTAAGTAGGGATCTGCATAAAAAGTAATATTCAAAAAATCATCAGGAATTAATTTTTCATCTACAACTAAATAATTTAAACAATTAAGAAACTTTCTATAATTATCCAGTCCTCCAGATCTTAGTAATCTAGAAATATTTAATGCAATATTTTTATCTATACTACTTATTTCACATAAGGAAATTTCCTGGTCAATGGTACCTGATAGGATTACTAACTTCCTTTTTTTATTAACTGCTTGCCAATTTAAAAGTTGTTCAATTCCATAGTTCCATGTACCTTTATCTCCAAATATTCTAAGTACGACTACTTTTGCATAATTTATTGTTTTTAATAAATAATTATCTATTTGAGCAGAGGAATTTAAATTAGAAATTTCTAAAGCTCTTATATTATTTTTTAATGAAGCAAATTCTTTTTCTAACAATAAGTTTGATATAAGATTTAAATCAGCCTTGACACTTGTTATAAAAATAAAATCTGCAGCTGGTTGCTCAATTAAATCATCCTTATTCTTTTCATTTCCTGCTATATTTAATATCCTGTGCATTTTTATATATAAATAAGGTTTAGAATACGTAAGTAGGATAAAACAAGTTTACCTTAATTAAATAAATTAAATATGCATGAATTTCTTCCATACGCCTGGTTCGAAGGTAAATGTATTCCATTCAAAGAAGCAAAAATATCAATAGCTACTCATGCACTACATTATGGTACCGCTGCATTTGGAGGTATGCGTGCGATACCTAACCCTACAAATAAAGAAGAATTACTTTTATTTAGAACTGATAAACACATAAAAAGATTATCTCAAAGTGCAAAATTACTCTTAACTGATATTTCTGAAGAATATATTTTTAAAGCTTTAGAGGAAGTTATAAAAAGAAATAAGCCAGAAAAACCTATTTATATAAGACCATTCGTATATACAAGCGATTTAGGTATAGCTCCAAGATTACACAATATTGAAACAAATTTCTTTATTTATTGTATTGAACTAGGAGATTATCTAGCTCCAGATGGAGTTTCTTGTAGAATGAGTAGTTGGACTAGACAAGAAGATAGATCTCTTCCACTGAGAGGAAAAATAAGTGGAGCTTATATTACTAGTTCATTAGCTAAAACAGAGGCTAGTTTATCGGGTTTTGATGAAGCCTTGCTATTAAATTCAAGTGGTAAGGTAAGCGAAGCTAGTGGTATGAATTTATTTATTGTAAGGAATGGAGACTTAATCACTCCTGGTGTTGATCAAGATATACTTGAGGGAATTACTAGAGCTAGTGTAATTGAATTAGCAAAATCTTTTGGAATAAATGTAATTGAAAGACCTGTTGATAAAACAGAATTATTAATAGCAGATGAAGTTTTTCTAACTGGTACAGCGGCAAAAATTACACCAGTTAAAAAAATTGAATCAAGTGAATTAAATGGTGAAAGACCAATAATGAATAAATTAAAAAATAAGCTTATAGAAATAACAGAAGGTCGTTCTCAAGACTATGATAATTGGGTAACAAGAATTTCTCTAAAATAAATTAATTTTTACCTTAAATGGAATCTTTCAGAACCTATTTAACTAGAGATGAAAAACCATTAATTATTTTTGACGGGGGTACTGGAACATCTTTTCAGAACTTAAATCTTACTGCAGATGACTTCGGAGGAAAAGAATTAGAGGGATGTAATGAAAACCTTGTTTTATCATCGCCAGAGGTAGTTGAGAAGGTTCATAATTCATTTTTAGAAGCAGGTTGTCATGTTATAGAAACTAATACATTTGGTGCCTCATCAATAGTTCTTGATGAATATGATATTGCGGATAAGGCTTATGAGATAAATAAAAATGCAGCATTCATAGCAAAAAAAGCCGCTGCCAAATACTCATCAGTTGATAAACCAAGGTTTGTAGCAGGTTCAATTGGGCCAACAACTAAATTACCCACCTTAGGACATATAGATTTTGATGAATTAAAGCAATCATATAAAGAACAAATTTATGGTCTTATAGATGGAGGAGTTGATCTTCTTTTGATTGAAACTTGTCAGGATGTTTTACAAATTAAATCTGCCTTATTAGCATCAAAAGAAATTCTAGAAAGTAAAAATATTGATATACCTTTAATGGTATCTATAACAATGGAAACAACAGGTACTATGCTTGTTGGATCTGATATTGCTTCTGCATTAACAATATTAGAGCCATTTAATATAGATATCCTTGGACTTAATTGTGCAACTGGTCCTGAGCAAATGAAGGATCATATTAAATATTTGTCTGAAAATTCTCCCTTCGCTATAAGCTGTATTCCCAATGCAGGTCTTCCTGAAAATATTGGCGGTGTAGCTCACTATAGATTAAAGCCAATAGAATTAAAGATGCAGTTAATGAATTTTATATATGACTTTAATGTTCAATTAATAGGTGGATGTTGTGGGACAACACCTGAACATATAAAATACCTTTCTTCAATAATCGATGAAATTATTGATATTGAAAAGACCAACAACAATGGTAAGAAAAAATCAAGTGGTTTTATTCCATCTGCCTCATCAATATATAACTCTGTGCCATATAAACAAGACAATTCAATTTTGATAGTAGGAGAAAGATTAAATGCAAGTGGATCGAAAAAGGTAAGGGAGTTATTAAATAATGACGATTGGGATGGCTTAGTTGCAATTGCAAAGCAACAACAAAAAGAAAATGCTCACGTTCTTGATGTAAATGTTGATTATGTAGGCAGAGAGGGAGTGAATGATATGAAGGAAATAACTTCAAGATTAGTTACCAATATAAATTTACCATTAATGATTGACTCTACAGATGCAGACAAAATGGAAAGTGGGTTAAAGTCAGCTGGTGGTAAATGTATTATAAATTCAACCAATTACGAAGATGGCAATGAAAGGTTTGATCAAGTTCTAAATTTAGCCTTAGGGTATGGTGCAGGTCTTGTTGTCGGAACAATTGATGAAGATGGAATGGCAAGGAATTCAGAAAAAAAATATAAGATTGTCAAACGAGCGATTAATACAACAAGAGAATGTGGTTTGTCAGATTATGAGCTATTTTTTGATCCATTAGCTCTGCCAATATCTACAGGGATAGAAGAGGATAGATTAAACGCTAAAGAAACTATTAGTGCTATATTAAAAATTCGTGAAAATTTCCCAGATGTTCATATCATACTTGGGATATCAAACATTAGTTTTGGTCTTTCACCATTATCAAGAATAAATCTAAATTCAATATTTTTAGATGAATGCATTAAAGCAGGATTAGATTCTGCTATCATCGCACCAAATAAAATTTTGCCATTATCAAAAATTTCTGAAGAAACTAAAAAGCTTTGCTTAGATTTGATTTATGATAAAAGAAAATTTGAAGATGATATTTGTATTTATGATCCATTAGTAGAATTAACAAAGGCTTTTCAAGATTTATCTATTCAAGATTTCAAAAAAGCATCTTCAGAAAATAAAAACCTAACTCTTGAAGAAAGTCTGAAAAATCATATTATAGATGGAGAAAAAATAGGATTAGAGGATCAATTAAATAAAGCGTTAAAAAAATACAAACCTCTTGAAATAATTAATACCTTTTTACTAGATGGGATGAAAGTTGTAGGAGATTTATTTGGCTCAGGTCAAATGCAATTGCCATTTGTACTCCAATCCGCTGAAACAATGAAATTTGCTGTTTCAATTTTAGAACCATACATGGAAACTGTAGATGAGAACATATCAAATGGAAAACTCTTAATTGCAACTGTCAAAGGCGATGTACATGATATTGGAAAAAATTTGGTAGATATAATACTTACAAATAATGGTTATGACGTGATAAATCTAGGAATAAAGCAAGATGTTTCAGCAATTATAGATGCACAAAAAAAATACAATGCAGATTGCATCGCTATGAGCGGATTACTTGTTAAATCAACTGCTTTTATGAAAGATAATTTAGAGGCTTTTAACAATGAAAATATTAGTGTACCAGTAATATTAGGAGGCGCAGCCTTAACCCCAAAATTTGTAAATGAGGATTGCAGCAAAATATATAAAGGGAAAATATTGTACGGAAAAGATGCGTTCACTGATCTTAAATTTATGAATGAATATATGGATAATAAGAAAAAGGGTAATTGGTCAAATACAGAGGGTTTCATTAACAATGAAGGTATAAATATTAATTTAGCCTCATCAAAATCAAACTCTCAAGCTGTTAAAAAATCTATATCCATAAATACCGAGACTTCCAAATTAAATTTAAAAGAAAATTTTATAAGATCTAAATTCATAAATGAAGAAGATCCAATTCAAGCCCCTTTCTTGGGAACGAAAGTCTTGAACGATGTTGATATAGATTTAAATAAGTTAATATTTTATTTAGATACAAAAGCTTTATTTAGCGGGCAATGGCAAATAAAAAAAGGAAAAAACCAAAGCGTAGATGAATACAATAATTATTTGGATTCATACGCTAAACCATTGTTAGATAAATGGTTAGAGATAATTATAGAGAAAAAACTTATATCACCCAAAGCAGTTTATGGCTATTTCAGATGCGGGAGAAAAGATAATAGTATTTTCTTATTTGATGAAAAAACATTAAATAAAATTTCTCAATTTAATTTTCCACGACAAAAATCTGGGAATAATTTATGCATAGCTGATTTTTATTGTGATTTGAAAAATGATAAACCAATAGATATATTTCCTATGCAGGCGGTAACCATGGGCGATATTGCTAGCGAATATTCTCAAAAATTATTTAAAGAAGATAAATATAGCGATTATTTGTTATTCCATGGACTTACAGTGCAATTAGCAGAAGCTCTAGCTGAGTATGTCCATGCATTAATTCGTATTGAATGTGGTTTTAGGTCTGAAGAACCAGACAAAAATAGAGAAATACTAGCTCAAAAATATAGAGGAGCTAGATATTCTTTTGGTTATCCTGCATGTCCAAAAGTATCTGATTCAAACATACAATTATCATTGTTGGATGCCAAAAGAATAAACTTGACCATGGATGAATCTGAACAACTTCATCCAGAACAAAGTACTACAGCTATCATTTCACTACACTCAAAAGCTAAATATTTCAGCGCTTAAGCTAAATTTTTAGTTATTTTCTAAATAATCAATAATTTCTTCCTGTAGTTCTTCCATCGTTTCATTGTCACCCAGATCAAGTCCCTCACCCGCGGCATCCTGTGTCAACTCAAGATAATATGAAGCACCATCACTAGATAAAAATTCTAATGCGGAAGTTTCATCACTATCTTTAAAAGCTTCATAAAGAGCTTTAAATGCAATGTTTTCTGTAAAGTCCCAATCCATAATGAAAAAAACCTTATTAGAATTATTACCTCCTTACCCCCCATACTCGTCAACCTTTTTTAAAGAAATGTTGGTGTTTTATTATTATTAAAAAAACTATGACCATAAATAATCAAGATCAGTTAAATGTCCTTGGAGAAGAAATTGAGATTTGTAGTTGCGCACCTATGACAGGGTGGTACAGGGATGGATATTGCAACTATGACAAAAATGATGGAGGGAATCATTCAATATGTTGTGTAATGGACGATAATTTCCTGAAATATAGTAAATCACAAGGTAATGATTTAATAACTCCCATGCCTATTTATTCCTTCCCAGGACTAAAGGATGGTGATCATTGGTGTATTTGTCTTGATAGGTGGAAGCAAGCATTATTAGACGGTCTTGCACCAAAAGTCATATTAGAATCAACGAATATTGTAGTCTTAGAATCAGTACCTCTGGAAAAATTGAAAGAATATCAATTTAATAAAAAGTAATTACAAGTTTATTTTTTTTTTTAAAATGATAATGATAAATTTATTTTAAATGAGTTTAGAAATATATTGGAAAAAAGCACTAGAACAAACTCAATTATCAATTGATGATGAATCATTATATCCTCTCAAAACTGATATTATTACAAGAGATTTATATGAAAAAGACGACTTCATAATTAGGAAACTCGATACTTCAAAATTTAATAAAAAAAAAATTTATGGTCCTAAGCAAAATCCATTTTGTCCTTGGGAAAAGATACTAGAAATTGATAAAATTGGTGATAATCATCAATTAATATTAAATAAGTACCCTGTACAAAAAGGTCATATTTTACTTATTACAAATGAATGGAAACCTCAAAATGGATGGTTAGATATTAAAGATTGGAGAGCGATCCAACAAGTTAATAAAGATACTAGTGGATTATGGTTTTTCAATAGTTCTCCAATTGCGGGAGCGAGTCAACCTCACAGGCATTTTCAACTTCTGCGTAGATCAAAAGGTGAGATATCATGCCCTAGAGAAAACTGGTTTTTAGAGATGAACTCATATCAAGATATAGATAGTAAGCTTAAAAAAAATATTGTTGTATCCAAATTTAATTTTTTAGAAAATCCGTCATGTCTTTTTGAATTTTACTTGGAATTATGCAAGAAATTAGGACTTGGGAACCCTATTAGTAATAAGAAACCGATATATCCTTACAATATTTTAATAACTAATAAATGGATCGCTATTATAAAAAGAAAAAATGATCATATCCATGGTTTCAGTATTAACGGTTTAGGATTTGCAGGATACTTATTAGTAACTGAAAATTCAAATATTAATTATTTAAAGAAATTAGGCCCTGAAAAACTTCTAGAAAATTTTGTTTGAATACTAGTTAGTTACTTCAACCTCCTTATCCCTGCTTATTTGGCTTTCTAGAACTTCTATAGATGCTGTTACTGAAGCAATTTTACGTTCAAGTGAATCCTTAATATAATTAAGCATTTCTAACTTCTTATGTTGATAAAAACTCTTTTTTTCTTTAGATGACTTGAAATAACAATTAAACATTTTTGTTTTTATTATAAAAAGACACTTAATTGACTTGTGACATAAAAATAAATTGGTTTTAATTTAAAAACAATATTTCGTATGGACTTTCAATTTTTTTTGAATAAAATTAAATAAATTCCATACTATTCAAGATAATATTATTGAATATTCCTGAAAATTCAAATAAAAAAAGAATTTCAATTGATTTACCTGAGGAACTGATTTCCAGGTTTGATCAATTACGAAAAGAGTGGGGATTTAGAGCAAGAGGACCTGTAATAGAAAAGATACTTAAAGAACTTCTTCAAGAAGATGATTTACTACCTAAGAACCAACAGCAGGAAATAGACTTTAACGAGAATTATAATAAAGAAAATTTAAATATTGATGAAGATACTGCATTGGTATTAATTAAATCAGACGTAAAAAAAGAAGTTAATGAGATATCTTTGAATAAAAGATTTACAAATAACAATCAATCTAAAGAAAAAGCCAACTTAAACATAAGCCTTCCCAATTTTGTTGAAAAAAAAGTAAGGAATCTAAGAAGAAGTATTAATAGTGAAAAATTAAAGGAGAATATTAATGATATTCAAATTAATACAATTAAAGAAACTGAATTAATAAAATGTCGAATTGAGTTAATTAGTCATTGGAAAACCTTATATGGATCAGTTCCTAATAATCATGTAGTAGAAGCTTCGATGGATTGGTTTGAAAGAGATATATGGCCAAATCTTGATGGAACTGAAAATCTACCCTTTACGTGGAGTGCAGCCAATAAAATAATGTCAGAATTATGCCCATTCTGGATAAAGAAAAATCCATCCCTTGAAATTGTTTTATTAATGATTGGCGTTTTAGAAGACCCTTTTGCTACATCAGACCTGATAAATAGAATACCAACACTTATGAGAAGGTTTATAAGTAGATTTAAGAGAAATAATAGATCAAATTCATTTGAAACTTTGGACTCAACAATGACAGTACATGGAGCTCTTAAATTATTGAATTTATCAACATCCGCAGGCTCCGCTCATACTTTCTGTAAAATTAGGGAGGCCTATAAATCAATAGCATTAGAGACGCATCCAGACGCTGGAGGATCAACAGATCAAATGAGAAAATTAAATGAAGCGTATCAATTGCTAAAAAATCTATATAGAAAATAGTATACTAATTCTCATATAAGACTAGTTCTAAGTCTATTTTAAAGTCTTATATAAGATAGCCGCTAATTTGAAAATTTCTAATTTTCTTCAATTATTTTTATTCAAACTAATGGAACCAATAATTATGTTTAAATGAAATTTAAATAAAATATACTTTTAAAAAGTAAGAATTTCTTTGTATAGTAATTCTTATATAAGACTTATTATAAGTCTACTATGTAGTCTAATAATAGATAAATAAGATAGCGAATTATCAATTTGGATGCATCAAGCCCAAACTGTTTATTACCTAGGAATAATTACAAATTGAATAATGAATCAATAAACTATGTCCTTTAAATGTCCAAAAAAATTATAAGAGCTACAAAGTAAAGCTATAAGTGGCTTTTATATACTCCAGTACTGCCTTAAAGACAGTACTACTTAGATTGAAGCTTCTCAATGGCAGTTTGCCTATCAATACTAGGGACATCACTTAATCCATTAGCATCAAACCAAGGCGCGCTAGCCCAATCAAAACCTTCGCCAAAAGTATTATCTGGTGCAGTTATATACCAGTGACATGATGCATCAGGTATGTCAACAGCACATTTTGACCAATCATCTGACCACTGAGGGACTTGAACCCACAGCACTGAAGATAGAAGTAGAGAAAGTAGATTCATCATGGACTTTATCATACAACATTAATTACTTTTGTAGGATTATTATTTATCTAATATAAGAATCATATATAGACTAATTCAAAGTCTTATATGAGATTAGCGATACATTTAATTTCTCAATTTAGTGTTAAAACATTTTTCAACATTAGAAATGATATTTGAATGTATTGATGTAATGTCAGAGTCTAGTAATGTTTTATCTTTATCTCTATAAGATAATCTAAATGTATAACTTATATTATCATCTCCAAATTTAGTATCTTCAAAAACATCAAGTAAATTTACATCCTCTAAGAGATTTTTTCCTGTTTTTCTTATTTGTGATGTTATTTCGCTAATTAAAAATTTCTTACTGAAAACAAAATTTATATCCCTTTCCATTTTCGGAACAATTGGATATTGCTTATATAATGGAATCCATTTATTTTTTCTTGTACTAGCTCCCAGGAGGATAGAGACATTTATGTTAAATAAATAAACTTTTTTTAATGACTTCTTTTCTAATATTAGTTTGGGATGTATTTCACCAAAATAACCTGCATCTTTCCCTTCAATAACTATTTTTGCAGTTCTTCCTGGATGAAGAAAATTAATTGAATCAGTAGGTTTATCATCAATTTTTATGTTCAAAGATGATAAAGCCTCCTTTAACTTTCCTCTGGCCTGGAAATAATTAAGATCATTATCTTTACCCGAATTTATCCATTTTCCAAATTTTTTATTTCCATAAATCGCACCATTCAGAACTTCTTCTTGAATGAACTCAGTTTTCTTATGAAAAACATTTCCAATTTCAAATATATAACAACTTGCTTGTCCAGCTTTTATATTACGGTTCACTATCTCCAAATGTTCTTTCCAGATATTATCTCTAAGACAGCTTGTTTCTAATAACAAAGGATTAGAAATCTTTATAAGTTTTTCATCATCTTCAGGAACAAGAGAGTAGCTTAGTACCTCGTTAAAACCATTTTCTATAAAACCATTTTTTACTTTTCTCAATGCCAACTGTTCTGATGACAATTTTCCAGGCTTAATTGGATTAGGAAGTTTTAAGTCAAATCTGTCATACCCTATTAATCTTGCTATTTCTTCAATTAAATCTATTTCTCTTGTTAAATCATGAGATCTATTTGGAATTACTGCTACATCCCAGCCATATTCTTTATTCTTTAAAGTACAACCTATGAGTATTAATTTATCAACTATTTCATTATCAGATAAATTTCTTTTTTCAAATTGATCGTTAATAATTAATGGACCAAGAATTTTATGTATTCGATTTCTCCGGAGTTTAATAAAAATCTCCTCATTACTTATTAAATTTGAAGTATTGATGATTGGTGAATTAATAGAAAAATATTCTTCTAAAAGATTAATTGCCCTTGTTACTGCACTTATTGTACTTTTTGATGAAATCCCTTTTTCATACCTGCTGCTAGATTCTGTTCTTATGCCAGCCGCCTTGGAAGATTTTCTTATAGTAACTGGATTAAAAACAGCGCCTTCAAGGTAAATAGATGAGGTAGTATTACTTACAGAAGTCTCTAAACCGCCTATAACCCCTGCAATAGCTACAGGTTTATCACAACAAGTAATAACTGTGATATTGTCATTTAAGTCATATTCTTTACCATCTAAGCAAATAAGGCTTTCGTTATCCTTGCCTTTTCTTACAGAGAAATCTTCTGGAGAAACTTCCTTACCAATTAAGGTTGACAATTTATCTTTATCAAACGCATGCAAAGGTTGACCTTGTTCTAATAGAATATAATTTGTCAAATCAACTAGAAGATTAATAGATTTTATACCTGATTTTTCTATACGGTCTTTAAGCCAATTTGGCGATAATTTCTCTCCATTTACTCCATCAATGCAGCTTATTGTATAAATGCAATTAGATTCTATAGCCTCTGGACAAAGTTTAATTCCCTTAAGTAAATGAATATTGTATTTATGGTTTAATTCTGGAAAATTTAAGGTGGATTCTAAAAGAGCAGAAATTTCACGGGCTATACCCATAACAGACATTCCATCAGGTCTATTAGCTGTAATGGCTAAATCATATATAAAATCATTTAATTGAAGCAAGTCAGACCCTGGAGTGCCCAATTCATATTTTAGGGCTAAATCATCATCAATGATCTCTATCCCTTCGCTAGAGTCCTCTAAACCCAGTTCCTGCAGTGAACATATCATTCCTTCACTCGTGACACCTCTGATTTCACTTCTTTTAATAGTTAAATCAACTGCATTTAATTTCGCGCCGACAGTAGCTACATAAACATAAATATTTGGTTTAATATTGCGCGCACCACAGATAATTTGTAAATTCTTTGAATTACCAATATCGACTTGGCAAATTGAAAGTTTGTCAGATCCTTCGTGTTTTAAAACAGATAATACCTTTCCTAAAACAACACCATTTACATTATTTGAACAATCTTCTAATGATTCAACCTCAAATCCACCAATAGATAATTTCTCAGAGAGATCTTCAGGAGTAGAAGTAATTTCTACTAAATTTTTCAACCAATTTTGAGAAACTTTCATATATATTTTTTAATCAATGATGATAAAAGAAATAAGTATATCTTCAAAAAAGTTTGTTGAAGATGTACAATAGAAAATTATACAATAAAGTATTAATTAAAATGGCCAAAAAAGGGACAAGAGTTGTAGTTACCCTGGAATGTACTGAAGCTAGGACAAGCACAGATCCTAAGAGATCAAATGGTGTCTCAAGATATACTACTGAAAAGAATCGTAGAAATACAACAGAAAGATTAGAACTAAAAAAGTTTAATCCTCATTTAAACAGAATGACAATTCACAAAGAAATTAAGTAATCAAATTAAATCATGCCTAATTCAATTTTCAAAAAACAATTATCACCTATCAAACCAGGAGATCCTATTGACTATAAGGATGTAGAACTACTAAAAAAATTCATAACTGAGAGGGGCAAAATCCTACCAAGAAGAATGACAGGTTTAACCTCAAAGCAACAAAGAGATCTCACATTAGCTGTTAAGAGAGCAAGAATTGTAGCTCTTTTACCTTTTGTTAATCCTGAAGGATAATTTCATATTGAATATAGTTGGGACTATAATTAACATTTCAAATATTTGAAAGATTTAACTGATTTAAAAACATATATTATTGACTCTGATGATCCACATGAGGTCGATGACGCTATTTCATTAGAAATAAAAGAAGGAAATAAAAAAAATTTATGGATACATATTAGTAATCCATGCAAACTCTTTTTGCATGACTCTAATGTTGATTTAAATGCAAGAAAGAGAAATAGCAGTTTATATTTAATTGATCAATATATCCCAATGCTTCCTAAAGATATTATTGAAAAGGCAAATCTAGCTCAAAATAAAGTTTCAGAAACTATTAGTGCAGCAATAGAATTCAATGAAGATGGATCAATAAATAAATATGAAATAACTGAAGCAATAATAAAACCAAAATATCAATTAACATATGAAGATGCAAATGAAATATTAGAAATAGAACCGAAAGAAGAAATAGAGTTAATTGAGATTAAAAAATTATTAGAAAAAAGTATTAAATTTAGAAAGAAACAAGGAGCAATTATTTTTGAAAGTCCTAATAATAAAATTAAATTATATGAGGATAAGATTATACTAACTAAATTAGAGAAAACAATATCACAAATTATAATTGCAGAATCAATGATATTAATGGGTTATGTAACAAGTTTATTTATAGATGAATATGATTTAGCGGCTGCATTTAGGATTCAAAAATTAAACTGCAATCCATCTGAAATACTCAATAAATATAATGATAGTGATATTAAATATATAATATTAAAACAATATATGGGAAGAAGTTACATAACTACTAAGCCAGGAATCCATGAATCTTTAGGCCTTAAAATGTATGTACAATGTACATCACCACTACGAAGATATCTTGATTTGATTATACAAAGGCAAGTCTATAACAAAATTAATAATTACGAAGTTCTTAGTAAAGATTTAGTCTCTAAGATTATTGATTATTCAAAAAATAGACAATCAGAAAATAATACTATATTTAAAAATGATAAATTTAAGTATTTAAAATTATTTTTTAAGAATGAAAAAAAAGATTTTTATAAAATTATATTCGTTAAGTGGATTAATCATAAAAAAAATATTGCCTTGGTTTATTTTCCAGATTATTCACTAGAAATACTTATTACTCTTTTTGTATCAATAGAAATATACAGTAATAAAATATATAAAGTTAAATATATTATAAATGATAGTAATCTTTTAGAATTTATTTATTAATAAGATAATCAATATAGTGGGTTGTTATTAGTTTAAAAATATCTGTTAGTATAAATAAAAAAGCTTTATGACTTTTGTCATTACTACACCTTTATACTATGTTAATGATAAACCTCATTTAGGAAGTGTATATACAACAATAATTTGTGACTCAATAGCTAGGTATAAAAGGCTTGCAGGTGAAGAAGTTATTTTCATCACTGGTGTTGATGAACATGGTTTAAAAATACAAAGAACAGCTAATGAAAAGGGTATTGCTCCAAAATCACATTGTGATGAAATCTCAGAAGTCTTTAATAATAATTGGAAAGATTGGAATATATCCTTTGACAAATTTATAAGAACAAGCTCAAAAAATCATGAATCTGTTGTTAATGAATTTTATGAAAGAGTAAAAGCATCAGATGATATCTATATGGGAGTTCAAAAAGGTTGGTATTGTGTCGGTTGCGAAGAATTTAAAGATAATCCAGAAAATTCATCAACATACAAGTGTCCAATACATCAAAAAAATCTAGAATGGAAAAATGAAGAGAATCTCTTTTTTAGGCTTTCAAAATATCAAAAAGAAATCGAGAAAATAATCAACGAACCCTCTTTTATAGAGCCAATAGAAAGAAAGAATGAAATTATAAATTTTGTTTCTAGAGGTTTAAAGGATTTTTCAATTTCAAGAACAAATGTTACGTGGGGAATTCCAGTCCCTGGTTACGATAACCATACCTTTTACGTGTGGTTTGATGCTTTACTTGGATATGTAAGTGCCATTAGTTCTGATAGGACAGAACATTCATTGGAAAAATCAATTAATGGAGGATGGCCAGCTGATGTTCATTTAATTGGTAAAGATATTCTGAGATTCCATGCTGTATATTGGCCTGCAATGCTCATTTCTGCCAAAATGAAAGTTCCTAAGAAGGTTTTTGGGCACGGATTTCTTACAAGAGAGGGACAAAAAATGGGTAAAAGCTTAGGAAATGTACTTGACCCTGATTTATTGCTTACAAAATATGGAAATAATCCTGTAAGGTGGTATCTCATTAAAGACATATCATTAGGAAATGATGGAGATTTTCAAGATAAAAGATTTGTTGACATCATCAATAATGACTTAGCTAATACAATTGGTAATTTATTAAATAGAACATCATCTATGTCTAGAAAATGGTTTGATAATAAAGTGCCAAATAATGAAAAAATTTCAAGTGAAAATAAATTAGAGAATTATGCCAATATTGCAGTTGAAAACTATATTTATAACTTTGATAACTACAAATTAGATTTAGCAGCTAATGAGGTACTTAGCCTAGCAATTAATACAAATTTGTATTTAAATGATAATCAGCCATGGCTGCTAATAAAAGAGAAAGATAATCTACCTCTAGTTAAAGAAATTATTTATAACGTTTTAGAAAGTACCAGAATAATAGGTTTATTATTATTACCTTTATTGCCAGAATTATCTATAAAAATTAATGAACAACTTGGCTCTATTTACAGAGAGGAAATTTCTTGGAAAAAACAATTAATTTGGGGATTATTAGTTAGCAACTCAAGTCTTCCTAAACCCACTCCAATCATAAATAAACTTGAGTATGAGCAAAAATTATAGATTAATAATTTTCCTTACATTATTTATGCTTGGTTGCGCTCCAAATGTAATTGATGAAAATAAAGTTATCCAAAAAATAGACAGTTTAGACATGACTATATTCTCTAAAAGTGGAGATAAAATATATTCTATTACCAGTCCAAATTCAAGTTATGACAATATTGAATTAAAATTCGAATTAAAAAAACCTATTATTAATATTCTTAATGGGAAAGAAACTAAATATATTATTAGTTCAGAAGAATCTACATTATCAGACAATAATAAACTCTTGAAATTGAAAGGGAATGTTAAATTAAAAACTTTAAAAAAGAATGAAGATATCATAAATGCTGATAATTTTATTTGGAATATAGAAAATACTAACTATCTATTAGAGGGAAACATAAGATTTGAAAATCAAAATATCATCTTAAATTCAGGAAAAGCCATATTGAGTTCAGATAACATAATTGAATTTTTCAATCCAGTAAAATATATAATTAAAGATGAAAATAACGAAAATAAATATGAAATAAACTCAGAAAATGCTTTCTATAATTTAAATACTGAATCAGTAAGCTTTGAAGCAAAAGATAAAAGAGTTAAATCAATAATATATTTTTAAATCTTATTTTTTGAGAAAATATTATTAATTTTTTTGGACCAGTTATTAATCCATTTTTCATCAGACTTGGTAAAACACTTAGCACTCCAGCCTCCTATCAATATGAAAGCCTTATTATTTATAGGTACAACTAAAATAGATGGGATTTCAGCGCAAAAATTATAAAATTCATCTCTTCCAGGATAAAATTTAGTGTTTGCCAATGATATTAATTTCATATCTTTAATAGATCTCAGACAAGTTTCCCCAGGTTTAAAATCATTACTTGAAGTGATACCCCTCCTCAATACATTAACGCCATCATTGTGGATTAATATTGCTGCTGCCGCTGTAGAAGTTAATATCGCTTCAGAACCCCATGCAAGCTCATCAATAACTTCATCCGGCATGTTTTTATCGAAGAGAAACATATTTTCTCCTTTTAAAACAGCTTTCTCACCTGCTATGGGTTGGAATTGTTTAAATAAAAAACCTATCAAAATAATAATTAAAGATGCTATTGAAGCTAACACTTGTGCTCTTTCAAGCTCAGGAGTGATTGTTTCTATTGAAATGAAATTTGCTATCTGAAAAATAAAGAGTATTACACCGACTGATATTAATGATTTCCCATTGAATCCCATATTTTAAATATGTTATTTCTAAT
>CACNQS010000017.1 GCA_902622625.1 uncultured Prochlorococcus sp. | reverse complement strand
TTTGTTCTCTCTCATCGTTACCACCGACTACTCCCATTGATCCTGAACGGCTTTTACCAATAGCATCTAACTCGTCGATAAAGATGATACAAGGTGCTTTTTTCTTTGCTTGTTCAAATAAATCCCTAACTCTTGCTGCACCTGCACCCACAAAAAGTTCAACAAATTCAGAACCTGAAATAATGAAGAAGGGAACCTCTGCTTCACCAGCAACAGCCTTTGAAAGAAGAGTTTTTCCTGTGCCTGGAGGTCCCACAAGAAGTACACCTTTAGGAATTCGTGCACCTATATCAGTATATCTTTCTGGTTTTTTTAAAAAATCAACTATCTCTGTTAATTCGTCCTTAGCTTCATCAACTCCTGCGACGTCAGCAAATGTAACTTTTGATTCATCATCAGGGACATAAACTTTAGCTTTACTTTTGGTAAAACTTAATGCTCCTTGAGCACCTCCGCCCCCCATACTTCTCCTAGCAAAGAATTGTAATACGAGTATAAAAATTAGAGGAGGAACAACCCAGCTCAATATGGTTGAGAAGAAATTAGGTTTCTTTGGAGGAGCAGCAGCGAATTCAACTCCTTTACTTTCTAACCTTTGTGGGAGATCCATATCAAAAATTGGAGTGGTTGCTAAGACTGAAGGTGCACCTTCTTCAGCTCCATTTAACTCATATCTAATTTGTTCTTGAGTGATATATGCACGCTTAACTTCACCATCATTAACTTGATCTATAAATAAAGAGTAAGGAACCCTAGGAATTTGCATATTTTGATTAGGGAAAAGGCTACTAAATAAAAGTAATGCTCCCACTCCTATTAAAATGATATTTACAATTCCAAATCTTCTATTAGGTTGATTATCGTCTTGTCTTATTGGCATGGTTGTGATCAATTATGAACTTATTATAAACTAAACGAAGAGTTTCCGTATCTGTATTTTTTTTTTGGGTAAGAACCGTACGGTACTTTAACTCATAAAAATCAGTAAAAAATTAATTGTTAAAGGAACTCTTAACGCATATATCATTTCCAATCAAACTAAAGTGAGAATCACTTAATTTAATGATTTCATGCATTTCTTTAAATCCAAAATCGCCAAATGGATTCATACTATTTTCTCCACCTAAAATTTTTGGAGCAATAAAAGTTATAATTTCCTGAATACAGTTAGATTGGATAGCGGCGGTAGCCAATCTAGGGCCACATTCCCAAAGAACTTTATTACATCCTCTTTTAGCAAGTATTTTTGAAATTAACTCGGGATTATCCGATGACACCTTTTCAACCTCCACACATTTAGGAATCCTTGTGAGGTAGCTTTCATTTGCTGTAGAGGAATCATAAATAACTAAAGTTTTTGCCTTATTACAATCCCAAAGATTAGATTTTGAAGGCAGATCTAAACTTTTTGTGAAAACAACTCTCAAAGGCTCAGGATTTTTTGAACCTCTAGTAGTTAAAAGTGGGTTATCTTTTCTTAATGTGTTTCCACCAATGATTATTGCATCAAATTCTGCTCTAAAAGAGTGAACTAATGACCTTGATATTTCATTAGTAATCCATTTACTTTTTCCATTTTTTAAAGCTATTCTTCCATCAATACTCATTGCCCACTTGAAAACACCAAATGCTTTCTTAGTAATATTCCTATGAATAAAAGCTTTATTTAAATCTAAGGATTCTTTTTTACATAATCCTAAATGAACTTGTATTCCAGCTTCTTTTAGCAGCTTAATACCTTTACCAGAGACTCTTTTATCAGGGTCTTCAATAGATATAAATATTTTTTTTATCCCAGAGGTTATCACCTTATCTACACATGGAGGTGTTTTACCTTGATGGCAGCAAGGTTCAAGATTTACATACATTGATCCTTCTTTAGCATCTTTTTTTAAATTATTAAAAGCCATTGCCTCAGCGTGAGGCATACCAGCCTTGTAATGAAATCCTTCTGAAATAAGGTTCCCATTCTTATCAAGTATGACGGCTCCGACCCTAGGGTTAGGGCTCGCTGTATTTTTGCCTAAAGAAGCCAAAAAGATTGCTCTTTTCATCCATTTTGTATGGCTTACATTTTTTTCAGACATCTCCAAAAAATATTCAGTTTATTGATCTCCACTCTTTAACAACAAAGGGAGGAACAGGTAACTCAGAAAAAACTCCTGATAAAGATAATCTTAATGGTCTATTTTTATCTAAATTTTTAATCAATTTATCAAGATCAAATTCTGCAGCAGCCTGTCTTCCATCATTTGCTAATTCCAAATTAAGTAATGTTTTGTCATCTAAAAGATACTTTTTTCTTCCTGTTTCCACATTCAAGTCAGTAGGATGATCAATCCTAAGATTTCCTGGATATCCTATTACTCTCAAGATCAATTTATCTTCAAAAAGAGGAGATTTATAAGCTACCAATTGCCAAGTTTCAAAGTCCAAGTCCCTTAAAAACTCACTACTGGCATTTATTAATTCTCCATTTATTTCTGTTTCTGCAATTTCTGCAGATACTTTTAATGGGTTAAAAATAAAGGATAGTAGTAAAATTAAAGGCAATATTCCTTTAAAAAAATATTTTTATTTGATTTTGTAATTTTCTTCATTTTCAGAATCCATCAGGGCATCAAGTGTTACAGCTGTTCTTACAATAGCTTGGTATCTTTTGATTATTTTACGATTTTTTTCTATAACTCGAGATAACTTAAAAGTGTCTTTTTCAGAATAGCTAGATGTTAAATCGTTAGAATCTTCTTCAATAAACTCAAATCCACTATCTTTATTTACTAGAGTTAACAACAAATCATGTAATCTCTTTCTCCTTTCAGACAATTGATTTACTATGATAGCTCGAACAATAATAAGATAATTTAATAAAACATTCAAATAGTTTAGTTCCTTTTCGTTAAATATTGATGACCGAAGTTAAAAGAAAAATTCATGTAGTAGGTATTAATTCATATATATTTGGAGACTTACCCTCCAAATTACAAGATCTATTTATAAAAACAGAAAATATTGCAGTTCCCAGTCCATATTTTAAAGAAATTAAATCATGGAGCGAAAATGATTTAGAAAAAAAGAAATCATTTTTTTCTAGCGACAGTAATAATAAACTTGTTAAATGGCTTAGATCTCAAAAAACCGATGTTATTTTAATCTCTAGAGGGGATCCACTTTGGTTTGGAATTGGTAGATTACTACTAGAAAATTTTTCAAAAAATGAATTAAGTTTCTACCCTTCCAATACTTGCCTTCAATTAGCATTTAGTAAGTTAAAGATCCCATGGCAAGATAATGTAAACGTTAGTATTCACGGGAGAGATTCAACTAGGTTAGTTGAGGCTCTTCAAGCAAGGCCTTCAAGTTTGGCTATTATTACAGATTCAAATAATAAAAGTTTAGAAATAATCAAAAAAAACTTATCAGAATTAAATCTTATTGAATTGTATGATTTTTGGCTTTGTGAAGAGATAGGTCACGAAAATGAAATTATCAGAAAATTAAATCTTAAAGAGTCATTTCCCTCCGATATATCAAGTTTGAACATTGTTGTTCTTACAAAAATAAAGAAAAATTGCTCAAATAATAATCTCCCTCTTTTCGGAGTCAGTGACCAAATTTTTAAAACTTTTGATGATAGACCAAATTTATTAACTAAAAGGGAGGTTCGAATTCAAATCTTAGCTGATCTCGAACTCCCAAAGAATGGAGTCATCTGGGATATAGGAGCAGGTTGCGGATCAATTGGTTTAGAGGCATTAAAATTAAGGCCTAATTTAGATTTGTTCTGTATCGATAAAAGGATTGGCTCAAAAGCATTAATAATAGAAAACTCAAAAAAGCTTGGCGTTAAACCAAAATTTATTTTTGAGGAAGACATAAATAATATCTTAAATACGAGCAATTTAAGTTCTTTTGAAAAACCTAATAGATTAATAATTGGTGGATGTGATAAAAAGACTAAACTTCAAATTATTAATACCCTGGCTGAGAGTATGAGTGTTGGAGATATTATAGTTATCCCTATAATTGACATTCAAACTATTAAAGAATTGAGAGAGGAATTAGAAAATAAAGATTTCAAAACAAATTTAAATTTAATTCAGACCTATAAAAGCATAAGTATTGCTGAGGGAATAAGATTAGAACCAAATAATCCTGTTTTTTTAATTAAAGGGAAGAAATAAATTTAATTAATCATTATTTGTTAGGTTTAGCAACATGGGGCAACCCCCAACCTAGTTTATTTCTTAAAACTTGGAAAAATTCATGATCTTCAAGTCTTATAAACTTTACTGAGTGTTTACTTTTTCTGATTAAAACTCTATCTTCAGGCCAAACATAACAACCAGCGTTTCCATCAACAACCATTACCAATCTTTCAGGAGTTGCCGGAAAAACAGTTACAGGCTCCGAATCATTAAAAACTAGTGCCCTTGATGCTAATGAATGTGGAGCAATTGGGGTTAATTGCACCACTGGACAATCAGGTGTTATAACTGGTCCTCCCGCACTCAAAGAATATGCAGTAGAGCCAGTAGGAGTAGATAAAATTACTCCATCAGCTGATATATCCACAGGAGCATGTCGCCCAATAGAAATTTCAAAATGACACATACTTGTGAGAGGCTCTCTATGAAGAGCCATCTCATTAAGGCAGAGAGACTCCCATCTCCTCTGATCGTTCCTCATTACACTAATGATAAAGCAAGTTCTTTCTTCAATATCCCAATTCCCAGTAATAATTTTATCTATGGCTTCCTCCAAATTAGATAAATAAGCTTCGGCAAGAAATCCTAAATGACCAGTATTTATTGTAAGGATTGGAATTTTAGCAGGTGCCGTTTGCCTTGCCGCAGAAAGCACAGTTCCATCTCCACCAAGAACAATTGCAAATTCCATTGACTTATCAAAACCTTCAGGCACACAATTTGTATATCCTAATGGGCGCATATGTTGATCAGGATTGGCAAAACCAACCATGCCTCCCGAACTACTTACCCTTACAACTTCGAAATTAGATTTTTCCAATTTTTCTTGCACAGAAGTCGCAGTTTTAACAGCTAGTTCTTTCCCATCATTAACAATTAGGCCTGCTTTACGTACCAATACATAAAAATTAAAACTAGGATTATTTTAAACTAATTTGCTGGACAATCCTAATTTAAAATTCAATTCGATTAGAACTGTTCTAAAAATCTAAGATCATTTGTATAAAATTTTCTGATGTCATCAATTTGATGTCTCACCATACAAAATCTTTCAACTCCTAATCCAGCCGCGAATCCGGTCCATTTCTCAGAGTCTATTCCTAATTTTTCTAAAACCTTCGGATCTACCATTCCGCATCCCATTACTTCCAACCATTTCCCTTTCCATTGAACATCTACTTCTGCCGAAGGTTCAGTAAATGGGAAATAACTAGCTCTAAATCTTACAGGAATATCTCCAAAAAAGGTCTTTAAAAAGGTAAGAACTGTTCCTCTTAAATGACTAAAATTAATATCTTGATCGATACATAAAACCTCCACCTGATTAAATACAGGGGAATGAGTAGCATCTACAGCATCTCTCCTATACACTCTCCCTGGGGCAATAATTCGTACTGGGGGAGGATTATTTTCTAAGTACCTTATCTGTACAGGAGAAGTATGAGTCCTTAAAAGACGATTTTCATCTAAGTAAAAAGTATCCTGCATATCTCTTGCGGGATGATTTTTTGGTATATTGAGAGACTCAAAATTATAAAAATCAGTTTCTATTTCAGGGCCACTTTCAACTGAGTATCCTAAACCACAAAAAATATCAATTATTTCATCTTGAGTTGAAATTAAAGGATGTTTATTTCCAGGGGGTGTTCCAATTGATGGGATAGTTACATCAATTTTTTCTGTTTTAATCTTTTTATCTAAGCCTTCACTATTTAGTTGATTTTTTCTTTCAGTTATTAATTCTTGCAAATTTATCTTTATTAAATTTGCCTTCTGACCAACAATTGGTCTATCAGTAGCAGATAATTGACCCATAGTTTTCAGGATAATTGACAAATCACCTTTTTTTCCAATGAGGGAGACCCTTAATTGATCCAATTCTTCATGAGTATTAGCATTATCTATATTATTTTTTGCTGTTAGAGAAAGATTATTTAGTTTTTCCTCAATTTGACTTAATGATTCAATCTGACTCACTGGTATAGTAAAAATAGGTATTGCTTTATTTTACTTAAATATCGTCCATAAATAAAATTTATTGATTAATGAAACCGTTAAATATATTAATTAGCAATGATGATGGTGTTTTTGCAGCGGGAATAAGAGCTTTAGCAAAATCAGCACAAAAAAGAGGGCATAAGGTAAAAGTAGTATGCCCTGACCAAGAGAGATCAGCTACTGGCCATGGCCTTACTTTACAATCTCCGTTAAGAGTGGAGAGAGCGGACGAATTATTTGAGGAAGGAATTGAAGCTTGGGGATGTTCGGGAACGCCTGCTGATTGCGTCAAATTAGCGCTATCTGAACTCTTGGATAATAAACCTGATCTAGTTCTTTCTGGAATAAATCACGGTCCCAATTTAGGTACAGATATTTTTTGTTCAGGCACAGTCGCTGCAGCAATGGAAGGCACATTAGAAAATGTTCCCTCTATGGCGATAAGTGTTGCCAGTTTTAAATGGAAGAATTTTGAATTTGCCGGAGAAATTGCAATGAATATTGCCGAACAAGCTATTAAAGATAGTTGGCCAGCTTCACTTCTATTAAATTTGAATATCCCCCCTTGCGATAAAAGCAAAATAAAAGAATTATCCTGGACAAGATTATCAGTAAGAAAATATAAAAATCAATTTTCCAAAAGAGAAGATCCGAGGGGAGATGATTATTATTGGTTAGCAGGTGAGGTAGTTCTAGATCTCAAATCAAAAGGTTATGGTCCTAAGAATTGGCCTAGTGATGTATCTCAAATTCAAGATAATAAGATATCGCTTACACCTGTAGAACCAGATTTATTTTGGAGGGGTAATTTAGAAGACTTACCTAAAATTAATAATTCATTTGTAAATCCTTCTTAAAAGCCATAAAGAAAAGCAAAGTCCAAAAAAATGAGCCGCAATAACTTGTGTGTTACTCAGAACTGATAATATTTCAAGTCCAGTAATTGGGATATCAGATGTCGCTGTTATCAATTGTCCAGTCGTCTGAGAGGATGCTTGTATAAATAGGGCTCCCATAAGAGCTTGATATCCTATTAATCCAAACAAAATTCCTAATAAATCAACTATTAGGCCTCTTTTTATTAATTTACTGGTTTGTCCTCTTGAGGGTCTTGCATTGCTTGCGATTGCTCTTCCTGTTCTAACTATTAACCAACCTTGCCAAAGACTAAAAAGTAGTAAAATCAAGGATATTGTTGTAAGTGATAGACCAGGCGCTAAGCCAAGCTGACCTTCGTTATTATTTACAACATTTGAAAAAAGCAAAACAGCTGCAACAACAACGCCTAAAATGGATTGAACCCAAAAGCGTATCCATCCAATGCGCCGCATTCCAAATGAAAGAGACTGAAAATCAATTTTGTCAGACATTCATTTGATTGAATAAACTATAATCTATTCAAATTTGCCATCAAAATCATAAAATTGCACGTAATCTTTTGATCTCTTTAATATCGCCATCTGAAGTTAAGAATCCTACTTCAATAGCTATTGGAAGTTTTGATGGCCTACATGCTGGCCACAGAAAATTAATAACAAGTGTAGTTGAAGAAAATCAATATGTCCCAACAATTGCCAGCTTCTGGCCTCATCCAAGAGAAGTTTTATACAAAGAAACGCGTCTTAGACTTGATCTTCCTCATGAAAAACTACCTATTCTTGAAGATCTAGGGATTGAACAATTAGTTCTAATTCCTTTTGATGAGGAACTATCCAAATTAAGTGCAGAAATATTTGTAAAAGATATTTTGATAAATCAATTAAAAGCCAAAAACATTTCTGTAGGCGCTAATTTTAAATTTGGGTTTAGAAGAAGTGGAGACATAAATACTATAAAAAATACGATTAAAGATACGGATATAAAACTAAAAATTTCACAAATTTTAGAAGACAAAGAAGGAAGAATCAGCAGCAGCAGGATAAGAGATTTATTAGAGAAAGGTGATCTGAAAAATGCTTTCAAAATGCTTAATAGGCCTTATAGTTTTAATGGAAAGGTTGTTAAAGGTAAAGGGATTGGGAAAAGTATAGGATGGCCTACCGCAAATCTTGAAATAGATGGTAGAAAATTTTTACCTGGAGAAGGAGTCTATGCGGCTTGGACAACTATAGAAAATTCCAACAAAAAAATGGAATCTGTTATGAATCTTGGCCCTCAACCAACGATAAATCCTTTATTGCCATCTGCAGTTGAAGTTCATTTAATAAATAAAGATATCGATCTATATGGTTTAAATTTATCTGTAGAACCACTTGAAAAGCTTAGGTCTCAAATCCAGTTCAAGAATATAGATCAACTCTCTAATCAAATTAAAAAAGATAGAGATACTGCCCTAAAAATTTTTAAAACCGACAAAAAATAAGTTAAAAATGCTGAATTCCGATAATACAAACGCAGAAGATTTAAGAATTTATCAAATTATTGATGCTAATCTAGACAGAGCTAGAGAGGGATTACGAGTACTGGAGGATTGGGCTAGATTTGGTCTAGGCAAAGAAAAATATGTTAAAAGGATTAAAAATTTTAGACAAATTTTGGGGAAAAATCATCTAGAAGTTTATAAACAATCTAGAAATCATATTGAGGACAAATGCAAAGGATTGACTCATCAAGAGCAATTAAACAGAAAGACCTCTGAGCAAATTATAAGTTCTAATTCAGCCAGAGTTCAAGAAGCATTAAGAGTCATAGAAGAATTCTCAAGGCTACATAATAATGAGCTTTCAAAAATTGCTTCGGAAATTAGATATGAAATTTATACTATTGAAATTGACTTATTGAATTATAGCAAGTTTAAGAAGTCGGAGGAAATATTAAGAGAAAATGACTTATATGTAATAACAGATCAAAAAGACAATTTATTAGAAATAATAGAAGAGATTTTAATTGCTGGAGTAAGAATTATTCAACATAGATTTAAAAGGGGAACTGATCAAGATCATCTTCAAGAAGCAATTCAGATTAAAAATCTATGTAAAAGATATAATTCTTTGTTTATCGTTAACGATAGGCTTGATATAGCTCTAGCATCTGACGCTGATGGGATTCATCTTGGTCAAGACGATTTAGATTTAAAAACCGCAAGAAAACTATTAGGATATTCAAAAATTGTCGGTATAAGTGCAAATAATGCCATTGATATTTCAAATGCTCTTAAGGAGGATTGTAATTACTTAGGAATAGGGCCAGTATTTGAAACTACAACAAAAAAGAATAAAAAACCTTTAGGTATTGAAAATATCAAAACATTAACAAAGGATTTAAATATTCCTTGGTTTGCTATTGGAGGAATCAAGTCAAATAATATTTCATATTTAAAAAGAAATGGGTTTAAAAAAGTTGCCTTAGTTTCGGAATTAATGAATTCTGAAGATCCTAAAGAAGACGCTATGATGATTCTAAAAAAGTTGTCTCATGAAAATTAGGGTAAATGGAGAAGAAATGAAAATAGAACTTGATCAAGAAAATGCTCTACTATCTACAGCTCTTCACCATATGGGGTATAAACCAAACACAATTGTAGTGGAGTTAAATAATTTAATTATAAATTCAATGAAATGGGAAAAAGTGAAGCTTAAAGATGGTGATAATTTAGAAATCGTTTCAATAGTTGGTGGTGGTTAAAAGATAAATTCTTTATACAAAAAAAATCTTCATAATTTTTTAAGTTTAGGCTTGAAACAATAGCCAAAATCTTCCTTTTTTCGTTATATATTCTTACTATCTAATCATAAAAATGAAAGACAAAATTGATAGCAACTCAAGGTCCCTTAAATGGGAGCAAAATGGTGAGTTAGCACATAAAGATCTCTCTGAACTAATTGAAAGATTAAAAAATGTAGAAAGTGAACATACCTCATCTGAGCTGTCTAGATTAGGTACAAAATCAAACATAAAAGATTAAATTTGTTACTTAGATCTTGTTTTTATAAAAATTTGTACCAAATTAAAATTACTGAATAAAAATAAATGCCTAAAAGATTTCCAGAGTGGGTAAATACAGAAGTCGTGATAAAAGCAATCAAAATGAGAGAAGAAGGAATGCTATCAAAACAACTTAATTTATGGATAGAAAACCTATTAGAAATAGAAAAAAAGTAATTTTTTAGGAAATACTTTTAATAATTCTGAGTGCCGCCATTGCTGCTCCGTAACCATTATCTATATTCATAACTGCAATACCTGGAGAACAACTTGACAACATGCTATTTAAAGCAGTTTCTCCATCCTTGCTAACGCCGTATCCTACTGAGACAGGTACTGCAATTATCGGTTGAGCCAACAATCCGCCCACAACTGTCGCCAAAGCTCCTTCCATTCCAGCACAAACTATTAATACATCATATTTATTAATTTCTTCTAACTGACTCATCAATCGATGAAGTCCCGCTACTCCAACATCTATAAAAGATTGACAATTCACTCCATAAATTTCGAGAGCTAATTGTGCTTCAAGTGTTACGGCCAAATCGCTTGAGCCGCCTGAAATTATGGCAACTCTTTTATTCGTTATTATTTTATTAAAATTTTTCCCAATTGTTAGGCAATTTGCTTCTTCATGAAATCGTGCATCATCATACAAATTTATAAGATAATTAGCCTTTTCACTATTAATCCTAGTAATAAAAACAACTTCATTTTTACTTAATACATTTCTACATAATCTTTCTAATTGGTCGATACTCTTATCTTGCCCCCAAATAGCCTCAATGAGTCCAAGCCTATCTCTTCTTTGAAAATCAAACTTGATATCAAAATTCATCTTTGTTTATCTAATTCTCCCTCATAAATCAATTCAAAAGGATTATCGTCTACTTTTAGAGCAGCTTTAACATTATCTTCAAATTTTTGTTGAACTACATTTACTTCTGACATTGGTATGCTTTTCCATAATTTCTTATTTTTCCAATTTACTAATATTAAAGCTTCTTCTTTTTCTTTATCCCAAAATAATTGTCTACCCAAAAAACCATCTTGAGAAGATAACCAAGGCTCCCATATTTCTTTTTCCGCATTTAGCCAAGCTGCTTTTACATCAGCAGGTACTTTAAGTCTTAATTCCTCTATGACCATTTCACTTTGAAAATTATCCATTGTAAGAGCTTTTAAATTGGGAATATCAGATTGAAAAATTAAAACTACTAAGCAAATTAATAATAAACAAAATCTTTGAATTTTTTTTTTCAAATTTAAATTAAATCTCATTTTTTCTCAAGAAGAACTACTGAATGGCAACTTATACCCTCTTCTCTACCCTCTGGACCCAATTTTTCGTTTGTGGTTGCTTTAATCCCAATTAAATTTTCATCAATATTTAAGATTTCAGAAATGTTTTTTTTCATTAGTTTTATGTGTGGCATTATTTTTGGCCTTTCGGCAACAAGAACACTATCAATATTATTTATTTCCCAACCATCTTGTCTTATCAAGTCAATTACTTTTGATAACAAAAACAAGCTATCTGCATTTTTCCATTTTTCATCAGATGGGGGAAAATACTTTCCTATGTCGCCCAGCGAAAGTGCTCCCAATAATGCATCCATTATTGAGTGACTTAAAACATCAGCATCACTATGACCATCCAATCCTAAATTTTCAGGATGATGCAATTTTACACCTCCAATTATTAAATCTCTATCTTCTACTAGTCTGTGAATATCGTATCCATTACCTATTCTAAATTTCATGAATTGATTATTTTCTTTTATTATTCTCTTACTTTGTGGGGATTTTTTGAAGTTTTCATTTGAAATTAAGTCACTTCTTCTCTCCAATGTTCTTTCAAAACTTTTTCTTCTTCTCCACGATTTAATCTCTTCATGATTACCGCTCACTAAAATATCTGGCACTTTCATATCTTTAAAAGATAACGGCCTCGTGTATTGAGGATACTCTAATAAAGAAGAATTATGACTCTCATCGACTAAGGAGTCTGGATCACCAAGAGTTCCTGGTAATAATCTAGTCAAACCGTTAATTATTGATATAGCGGGTATTTCACCTCCAGAAAGTACATAATCGCCTATCGATATCTCTTCATCAGCTAAACATCTAATCCTTTCATCAAAACCTTCATATTGACCACAAATAATTATTATTTGATCCAAAGTGGACCATCTCGCAAGATCCTTTTGCTTTAGGACTTTACCCTGTGGGGTCATCAGCAAAGTTTTACTTTTAGGTAATTTTCTAATTGATTCATATGCCTTATAAATAGGTTCAGGTTTTAATACCATACCTGCTCCTCCTCCATAAGGCTTATCGTCTACTTGTCTGTAAGAACCTTCTCCATATTCTCTCAAATCATGTAAATTTACATCGATCAAATTCTTATCTAGGGCTTTTGTTATGACCCCTAAATTATTTATTAATTCAAAAGCTTTAGGGAACAATGTAATTACATCAAAATTAAAACCACTCATCTAGAAATCTTCCTCATAACCAAACTCAATTAATCTTGATTCTTTTTTTCTCCAATTTGGAACAACTTTCACAAACAACTCTAGGTGAACTGGACCATCAATTAATTTTGACATATTTGATCTTGCTGTCTGACCAATCATTTTTAACATTGAACCTTTCTTTCCAATAAGAATGCCTTTTTGAGTTGATCTTTCAACAATAATAGTAGCCAAAATAGCTGTAAAAACTTTGCCATTTTTTCTTTTCATTTCCTCTCTCTTTTCTATTTTTACTGCAACACTATGTGGTACCTCTTCTCTTGTATTTATTAATACCTGCTCTCTTACTAAATCAGATAATAAGTTATCTAATGGTTGATCACAAATAGTCTCTTCACCATAAAGTTTTGGTCCCTCTGGAAGAAAATTAAGTGCCATATCAACTAGTTCAGAACATCCTTCTCCTTTAGAAGCACTTACAATTTGAAAGTTTCTATTAATTCCGAAAAATCTTCTATATTGATCTAATCGTAAATTCCTAAATTCTTTATTAACCAAATCCCACTTATTTAATGCAACAATAAATTCAGTTTTATTTGCGATTAAAAAGTTCAAAATATATTCATCACCTCTACCTGGTTCTTCACTTGAATCAATTACAAAAATTACCATATCAACTCCATTAATTGCAGATTTTGCGTTTTTTACTAATATCTCTCCAAGTCGATGATGAGGTTTATGAACACCTGGCGTATCAACAAAAATTATTTGCCCATTGTCTTTAGTAAGTATTCCTTTTAATTTATTTCTAGTAGTTTGCGCTATTGGAGAAGTAATTGTTATTTTTTCTCCAATCAATTTATTTATTAAAGTAGATTTACCGACATTTGGCCTTCCTAGTAAAGTTACAAACCCAGATTTATAATTGGCCAAGGACTTTTAATACATCAATAATAAAATTCTGATCAAAAATGGAAAAAAAAACCATAAATTTAAAAGAAGCTTCGTTCACGCAAGCAATAAACATATCCGCACAATGGTGCAAAGAGTGGGGTGAAGATTTACTCAGTGAAGAGGTTTTGGCAGATAGAATCGCAGAGCTAACTAAAACAAGAAATGGACTCAGAGGATTTTTTGCATACGCTTTATCAGATAAAGATTGTTTTTTGTTAGATAAACTTCCTTTTTCACTAATTTACAAACTGAACGAAGGTGGGGATGCTGTAACAGAAATAGTATTAAAAAATTTAATTATGAGTTCCGCTCAAATTATTATTCACCGAAGAGATAATAATAATGAATATGAGATGACATCAGAAAATATTTCAGATAGATGTAAGGCTATTTTAAGACTGCTAGAAACTAAGTCAGTCACAAAGTCTGTCAATCAAGTCCTTAGAGACTTAGATGATATGGGCAACAGTTTTGATAATTCAGTAAAATATGATTCAGAGCAAAAGGAATTCATAAAAAAACAAATTCTTGATATCGCCCAATAAAAAAGCGTAGAAATAAATCTACGCTTTAAATTTAGACAAAATAATATTTTTAATCTCTTCTTCCACCGCCTTGAAGCGCAATCATTAATCTCAATATAAAAACAAAAAGATTTATATAAGTTAGATACATTCCTAAAGCCCCTGCAAGGTATTGATCATCGTTATATCTCCTTGGCATTGTATAGAAGTCTACAAATGACATTGCAACGAATAAGACAGTTCCAAATCCTGCAATTATCAATTCGAGTCCTGAACCTCCAAAAACACCTGGAGCAAAGAATCCTCCAATTAATTGGACAAACATTGCTATAAGAAGTCCTATTAACCCAAGACCAACCACTCCACTTAGTGCTTGACCAACACTATCACTCATTCTTTGGCCAGTATAAGAGGCAATAACAAAAGTTATCCCTGTAGCTAGGGCAGCCGTTCCAACAGAACCAATACCAATTGTTCCTATTGCTAAAGCAACTATTCCACTTAAGGTGAATCCAGTTAACAAGCTAAAACCTGTTAATAAAGGCAAAGCCTTAGCATTATTTGCATTGTTTGCAGCACTTGTGGCTATAAAAAACAAAACCAATTCTGCAATTAAAGCAACTATTGAAAGAGGCTGGAAAAGCCCAGGATTTGTGGCTATTAGTGAAACACCTGCTAAAACACCTAAGGAAGTTAATACCATTCCTCCACCAACGTAAGGAAGAGCTTTTTGAACAACATTAGGTCCGACAATTGAGCTAGTTTGTGCTTCACGAATAGCTTGATTGAAATTACTACTTGCTGGCATTTTTTTTAATAAATATGATTTTATTCTACTTGATTTTTAAAATTTCAGGGTACGGATCTCCAGAGTTATAAAGTTATTTATAAGCTTCAATAATTTTCTGTACTAAAGGATGTCGCACTATATCCTCAACAGTCAGATAACAAAATTTTATTCCTTTAGTTTCCGAGAAAATTCTTGATGCTTCTATGAGGCCACTTTCCTGATCTTTTTTCAAATCTATTTGAGTAATATCTCCATTTACAACCATTTTTGACCTCTCGCCTAATCTTGTTAAAAACATTCTCATTTGAGAGCAAGTTGTATTTTGTGCTTCATCTAGAATTACTAAAGAGTTATCCAAGGTTCTGCCTCTCATAAATGCTAAAGGGGCAACTTCGATAATTCCTTTATCGACTAACGAATTTGTCCTATCATATCCGAAAATACTATGTAAGGAATCAAATAGGGGTCTTAAATAAGGATCTACTTTTTGTTGCAAATCTCCAGGAAGGAATCCCAAACTTTCCCCAGCTTCAACTGCTGGGCGAGTTAAAACAATTTTTTCTATTTTTTTCTCGTTCAATAACCTTGCTGCGCAGACAGTTGCCAAGAATGTCTTACCAGTACCAGCCGGACCAATCGCAAAAGTAAGATCAAAGTTTTCAATTGACTCAACATATTCTTTTTGCCTTATTGTTCTTGGCCTTAAATATCTTCCTTCTTTAGAACGAGCAAGAACTTTTTTTCCAAGTTCAGCATGTGATGATGACTCTCCCATGTTTAAAGAACTTAATGCGGCTTTAAGATCTACCTCTGGAACTTCAAGGCCTTGCTCCCAAATTGGTCGTGTCAACTCCACTAAAGCTGATGCTCTTTCAATCTTAGATATGACACCGTTCATCTCAAGTTGTAAACCTCTAATAGTTAGGGATACACCTGTGAGTGACTCAAACTTTTTTAAAAAAGAATTCCCAGGACCAGATAATGCTGTAGCAGCATCTGAGCTTGGCAAATCTATTGTGAAGTGACCATTTTTGGAAACTTCCTTCATCTAGTTATTGAATAAGAAAAAAAAATTATCAACCTTCTAGCTTTCAGCTTCATTACTATCGCTTCCAGCATTAGTACTATCATTTTCCGCCTGTTTTGTTTTAGCTTTAGCAACTTTTTCCTTTTCTAGATTTGCCTTACCAATAGTGATAGAGGGTCTTTCTATTTTTTCTAACAATCCTCCTTTTTCTAATATTGTCCTAACAACATCAGTTGGCTGAGCACCCTGAATAAGTCTTGTTCTTAAAGCTTCTGTATCAAGTCTAGTTTCCTTGGTTCTTGGGTTATAAAAACCTAGTTCTTGTAAAGGTCTTCCATCTCTTCTGGAAGTACTATTGCATGCAACAATTCTGAAACTTGCCTCTTTTTTCTTTCCAAAGCGCTTAAGGCGCAATTTAATCATCTTAAATTACATGAAGTTTTTTAATAATATCATCTAAGGGTATAAATATTAAAATTTAAATCTCTTATTGATTTCACTAAAACTTAACACCATGTTCACATCCAGCAAAAAAGGGTTTTAGTTCACAATATTTTGGGGTCTTATAAAAATGTCTTCGCCAATATTTTTGCGAAGGGATGGTAGATAACTCTAAACAATGGACTGATATTATATAGGTTTTATATCTTAAAAATAAGAGACTTAATATTGAAGAAAAATTTTCTTTTAAAGAATCATTATCTGAACTCCACAATATATGCAATCTTGGAATTTTGACATTTAAAAATCTTATCTTTTTGTATAAATTTGATTCAGTAATTAATAAATTAATAATTTTGCCTTTGATATTCAAATCAATATATTTTGAATCTCTGTAGTTAATAAATTCTCTATTGGGGTATTTTGACTTCTTATTTTTAGAAATAATATTTTTGCTAAATAATAATTCTTTAAATATTTTAAGTAAAAATTTATATAGATAAAAATTTTTTGTACATGTTTCCATATTTTTAAAATTAAGAGCTTTTAAAATTGCTTCCGTTGAATAATTTGGACTGTAGTTTGTAATAATGAAATCAGATAATTCCTTAGTAACCTGTTTAAGAAAAAGAATAGATTTATATCCTCTACATTCCTCTAATACATACCAGCCTGACAAATTTATTATCCCTATTTTTTTACCTGAACTCTTTACAAAACCTTGATACAAAGTCAATATTACTCCTATAACGCTATCTTTATTTTCATTTAAAGTAAAACCATAAAAACCAATTTTATTTTCATTAGTTGTAAGAGTATTAAACATTGCATTGGCATAATTACTGGACCAACCAAATCCTTTGACAAGAATCCTGATAGCACATTTCAATTCTTGTAAAGTCGAAATTTTTTTTACTAAAATGGGATAACTCAATAAATTTAATTTAAAAATTGTGTTGATAGAGAAAAATCATATAAAGTTCCCTCAAGATTATTATTTAATAATAAGTTCCCAAGTTTGAATTTTAAAGTCTCATTTCTAAATTTAAGCCATTGATTTTGTCTTATAGACCAATAAAAAGCTTTCATCATACCTAATGAAAGTAATTCATCTTTTGGTACCCTTAATTGTTCAGAGACTCCAAATTCATACGGATGTAGATAAATATGCGGTGTAAATCCATTTTTCAATGACATTTCAAACATTCTTTTTGAATAAATATAGGGGAACAATTTTAAATAGCTACCCCCTAATCTAAACTTAAATTTAGATATTTTCTTATGAAAAATAGGAAGAATTTTTAATTTTTCAAGTTTCATTTTCCTCTTAAATTTCTTTAGCTCAGCCTTAGTAGTGCATGAAAATGAACTATCATAAGTAAAAAGTTTTTCAACAATTTTATACTGATAGGAATTGTGTTTATCAATAGAAAACATAGGAGCTCTAAAACCATGTACAGGTTTTCCTGAAGCTTCTTCTAGTGCATTTTTAGCCTCTGTTAAATTCTTTTCAATTTCATATTCACTTTGTCCTTCCATCACGTCATGATAATTATAATGACAAGCGATTTCATGGCCATCACTAGATATTTTCTTTATTAATTCTGGTTCTTTACTTGCAATTATTCCTGTACAAAAAAAAGTTCCAGAGCGACCTTTTTTTGTAGAACTACTTTTAAATAAACTATTAATAATACTATATTTTTCCCATAAAAAATCTTTATTTAATGGACCAGTTTTCCAAATACCTAAACTTCTTTTCAAATCATGATTAAAATCTTCAAAATCAATACTTAAATACATCAAATTATAAATTTTAAAATATACCAAATATAGTTGATAATCTAGATTAATTATGAAATTTATTTCTAATGCCTAATATAAAACTAATGTTATAGTAAATTTGTTAAATAATATTTTTTCATTTTTGAGGGAATTTAATGTTAAAAAAATCAGATATTAACTCTATTTTAATTCAATCTATAAATGAAGTTTTAGAAAATTCTGAACAATTTAATTTAGAATCATGTTTTATTGGGGAAGATTCAATTATAGAAAGCATTGATATTGTTCAGATAATTTCATTAGTGGAAGATAAATTGGAAGAAAAAGGTTTTGAAGGTTTTGACTTACTTGAAAAAACTTTTGAAAATAATAATCTTAAGTTCTCAGATTTCTCAGATTTAATTGAAAAAGAAATTAATAATTAACATGATAATAATAAGTGATAGTAATACATATCTTTTTGAAAAAATTGCAAAAAAAAGTGGGATTGAAATTAATCAAGTTGTAAGCCTAGCTCCAGAATGTGAAAAAAATATTCCTAAAAATTGCAAAGAGATAATTATTTTATTAAGTGAATTAATTTATAAAAAATTTAAATTAAAGAATTTTGAATTTGATAATTTTGATAATTTTTTTGAAAATGAATTTAAAACAATTAATGATTTATTAAGCAACTTATTAAGAAATGGTTCTGTAATTTATTTTCCTATTATTCCAAAACATTTTATTTATAGCGATAAATATTTTTCGTTCTTCTATGAAAAACATTCATATGATAACTACCTGGAAAATATTAATCAAAAGCTGTATGAAAAATACAATCATTTTTCAAATATTATATTCCTAAAAGGCATAGTAAAGTTAAGTCCAGATATAAGTAAAATATATTATAGATTCTCTTCAATATATGATGAAAAAAATTCAATAAAAATTATAAGTCAATATTTAGCTTATAAAGAAAGTCTAAAAATAAAAAAGAAAAAACTTATAATTTTTGATTTAGATAACACTATTTGGAAAGGAATTATCGGAGATGATTCAATAAATGGAGTAAGAATGGACCTATCTGATCCAATAGGAGCAGTATTTAATAATGTTCAAAATATATTATTGAAATACAAAGAAAATGGATTTCTTTTAGCGGTATGCAGTAAAAATGATCAAGAATTGGCACTGAAATGTTTGTTTGATCATCCAGCTAGCTTATTCTCTAGGGACGATATAGTATCTTACAGGGTAAATTGGAATGCAAAAAGTCAAAATATAAAAGAAATCTGTAAAGAATTAAATATATCTGTTCTAGATACAGTTTTTGTTGATGATAGTGATTATGAGTGCGATGAAGTCAGGGAAAATTGTGAAGGTATTTCAATTTTTAAAGTTCCAAAGAACATTTATAATTATCCGTTTGAATTATCAAATAACTCTTTTTTTTATTTAGGCTCCTTAAATAAGGAGGACAAAAGGAGAACTGATATGTATAAAGATAATCAAAAAAGAAAAGATATTTATAACGAAGTCATTAAAGAAAAGGGTACAAAAGAAAAATGGATCAAATCGTTAGAAATAAAGTTATCCATCAATAAAATAACTCCCAATTCTTCAAATAAAGATAGAATAATTCAACTTTTTAATAGGACCAATCAATTCAACTTGACGGGTAATAAATTTAATACATTACTACTAAATGAAAAATTGATTGAAGATAATTTATATTTTTACGGATCAGTTTCAGATAGAATTGGTTCAGAAGGTTTAATTTCAGTTATTGGATGCAAATACGATGGTAAGAATTTATTAGTAGAAAATTACATTCTAAGTTGCAGAGTTTTTGGGAGATATATTGAAGAATTAATGCTTTTACCAATATTTGATTATGCTATTTCAAAAAAAAGCGATATTTATTTTGAATTTGTTGACACAGGTCGTAATAAAGTTAGCAAAGAATTTATATCAAAGCTTACTAATAACAATCATTTATCACTAAAAAATATAGTTAAATTGCAAACCAAATTTTCAAAATTACCTGTAGAGGTTATTAATAATTACTGAAAAAACTTGGTCTGTATCAACTTTGTCTAACCTATAAATTATTAACTCAATATCTTTCATTTAAATCTTTGCAAAATTAACTTGATCTAGAGTAGAAAATATATTTGATTTATAAACCTACGTACTAATTTTAAATATTTTTATAAAAATTTATAGTCTTACAAATCCGCAAAACCTTTTTTCTTTTTATTAGATTTTTGCTTTTTCATAGATTTACGACCATTTAATCCACTATTTCCTGGCATTCCTCCCATTCCTGGCATACCTCCCATTCCTGGCATACCTCCGTTAGACATTTGTTTCATAAAACCTCTCATTCTTTGAAAATCAGCTAATACCTTATCTACATCTTTTGCTTCATAACCGCTACCCTGAGCGATCCTTTGTCTTCTTGAGGGTTGAGCGGCAAGAACTTCGGGTTTTTGTTTCTCCTCAAGAGTCATTGATGAGATCATAGATTCTATTTTCTTAAGTTGATCTTCTCCATCTTTTATCATCCCATCATCTATTTTATTCATTCCAGGAATCAATTTAATCAATCCACCAAGTGAACCCATTCTTTTAATTAATCTCATTTGCTTTACAAAATCATTAAAATCAAAAGTCGCTTCTTGAAGTTTCTTTTGCATCGCTTCTGCATCAGCAAGTTCTACTTCTTTTTGGGCTTTTTCAACAAGTGTTAATACATCACCCATTCCCAAAATTCTGCTAGCCATTCTCTCTGGATGAAATGGTTGCAGTGCCTCTATTTTTTCACCTACACCTATAAATTTGATTGGTTTACCACTTATTTTTCTTATTGACAAAGCAGCTCCGCCTCTTGAGTCACCATCCAACTTAGTTAATATCGCCCCTGTGATTCCTACTTTTTCATGAAATGACTTTGTTAAGTCTGCAGCTTCTTGCCCAATCATTGAATCAACTACAAGCAAAACCTCGTCAGGTTTAGAAACTTCTTTTATTCGAACCATTTCACTCATCATGGAATCATCAATTTGCAGTCTTCCTGCGGTATCAATAATTATCGAATTAAAATCATTTTCACTAGCAAAATTCAATGCTTCCTTTGCTATTTCTTCTGGTTTGCTATTTTTTTCTTTAGCTGAAAAAACTTTCAATTCATATTGACTTCCCAATGTTTTAAGCTGCTCTACAGCTGCTGGTCGATAAATATCTGCAGCCACCAAAAGAACTTTTTTATTTTTTTCCTTTAAATAGAGTCCTAATTTTCCTGTTGCAGTTGTTTTACCCGCTCCCTGAAGTCCAGCCATCAAAATGACTGTAGGACTATTCTCATTTTCGTTTAATGGAGAATTTTCATTCCCCATAATGTTAATCAATTCTTTATTTACAACTTCTATAAATTTTTGGCCTGGGTTTACACCCCTAACTACTTCTTCTCCAATAGCTTTATCTTTAACATCTTTTATAAACTCTTTTACTACAGACAAACTAACATCTGCATCAAGGAGTGCTCTTTTTACCTCCTTCAAGGCGTCGTTAATATTATTTTCACTAATTTTTGCTTCGCCTCGTAAACCCTTTACTGCGTCTTCAAAGCGTGACGAGAGTTCATCAAACATTATTTAAAAGTAATTTTAATTATTATAGATGATGTTGAAGTTTGTAATTACAAGCCGCTCACGAAATCAACCAATTTCCATGATTTATTTGAAAAACCGAAAATATATCTAACTTTAAGGGGAGTCAATGATGTTTCATTAACAAATTCTCCGGAATTCTTAACTATTCTCTCTAGATAATTTAATTCAACTAAAACAACTATCCGTGATGAATTTTGCGATTCCAAATCAATCTTGCGTATTTGGGAATTAATTTCTTTATAAATTCCCTTCTTGATATCGTTCTGTCTTTCTTGGATTGTTCGATCAATCAAACCTTTACTAACAATCTTAGAAAGATTAATTTCACTCTTACCCTGCAAGTAATTACTTTTACTTAGAAGCCATCCATTAATTAAATTTTTAATATCTTCCAAAGAAGGTGAAGGGGAATTAAGTTCTTTGAATTCATAGGAAATAATTGAAGTGGATTTCTCAGGAATAGAATTCAATTTATTTGAAGGATTTTTTTTTATTTCTTGAATAATATCTTTCTCACTAATCTTTTGATTTTTATCTATAGCAATTAAAGGTTTTTCAGTAATAGCTTCTTCCTGAATTGATTTTTTTAAATTATTTCTTAAAAATCCAATACCAATACCAAATGCAAATAAAATCAAAAACGCATAAATATAAATTAAATAAGGTGAACGATTAATAATCTCTTTATCCTTCAAGAATTCCCCAAAAATAAACTTTAATTCGGCAATTTTTTCAATTAAAAAATTGTAAAACTCTATTGGTTTTTTCTTAAAATAATCCTCATTGAACTCGTTTTCTTTGATCTCAACCTTTTCATAATTTTGTTTTATACCACCAGGCCAGGGTAGTCTCCTTTCATCAATATTATCCAATAAATTATCAAAGTCTTCAGTTCTTTCTGTGGAAGATTCCTTATCGATCTGGTGGTTCTGAAGATTTGACCTAATTCTAATTTTATTTGATTTCTTTTCTAATTTTTCAATAAATTCTTGAATTTCCCTGTCTTCAAACCAAGAATCTAAATCCACCTCTTTTGAGTCAATGTCTCTATAACCAACTAAAACATCATTCTCTAACCAATTTTTACAGAAAATACATATCGCCTCTAACTTATTTCCAGGATAATTTTTGAGCCAATCTCGTAAATTTTCATCAGAACTACTTGAAAACCTCGCCGAGGCCTGTTCAATATCAGCTAAAAGCAAATCTAAACAACCAACTAGCGGCATCGAATCAAGACCTGATAAATTTAATTTCTTTAAAATTCTTCTCGCTTCAAATAATTTTTCTGGATTCCTTCTGGAGAAACCACTAGCTGTTAAGGATAGAAATGCTAAAAATCCTGCTTCTAATGATCCTCTTTTTTGTAATTCAAGAAACAAATCAATCTGTTCTTGCACTGTCAAAAATGGCTTAATTTGTTGAAAAAAAGCTTCAAACTCTTGTTGATTTAAATATTCTTTATATTGAGATTTATTATTACCTTCTAGACCACCTCTTTTGATTATTAAATTTTCCAACATAATTAAGCCTTTTTTATGAGACTCTTGATCATTTAGATCCCTACTAAGTAGATCTAGGATTCTGTATGGAAGCAAAGCAGCCAAGTCTTCTTCAAGTTCTTTTCTTATGTCTCCAAGCTTTCCCATTCTTTGGAGAAGTTGTATACCTTCCTGTAAAAAATCTGCCGCATTAGAATAGGATCTAAGCTGTTGTTCTTGAATTGCAGAATCTCTAGCTGTTAAAGCAGCCAATAATGTTAAATCAGCTTCTCTACTACTTCCTAAAGCTGGAGTTTGTGGAGGCTGTAATGATTTTCTCGTGATTTTAAAAGCTTCTTTTGGTGAACCTGATTCCCAAAGAAGTATTAATCCTGCTACTTCTCTATTCGAGGAAAAATCCAATCCAGAATTCCCATTAAGTAACAAATTTTCGTACTCCCTTCTACTTTCAGGGTGTGTAAGTAGATCGGCAGTGAGGCGGAGCAACGCAGATCTTTGGGTTAAAACTTCATAAGTAAAACCTTCATCGGGTGTTTTATCTAACCGCAATTGAAACGCCCTTAATATTTCCTCAGAGGTTGCAGAGGGGCTTACGCCAATTAAACGAAAATGGTCTAAAGGAAGTTCCAAACAAATATCCTATTGAAAATTCTTAGACAAATTTTATCAAGTTAAAAATTTTTTTCACAAGGTCTTAGAGAGTTATTAAAAAAAATCATGAAAATCGCCCTTCACACCTTAGAATGTTAACAAATCAAAACTTCGTTAAGGTAATTTTCTTGGAAACACACGTAGAGAGAATCTCAAATCTTCAAGACATAAAAAAAGCCGAATTAGATCGAGAAACCGCATTATTTCTTTATGAAGACATGACGCTTGGTCGTAGGTTTGAAGATAAGTGTGCAGAAATGTATTACAGGGGGAAAATGTTTGGTTTTGTTCATTTATATAACGGTCAAGAGGCTATAAGCACGGGAGTAATTGGCGCTATGAAAAAGAAACATGATTGGTTTTGTAGTACCTATCGCGATCATGTTCATGCACTAAGTGCAGGGGTTCCCTCATTTGAAGTAATGAGTGAACTCTTTGGTAAAGCTACTGGTTGCAGCAAAGGCCGAGGTGGATCCATGCACTTATTTTCAAGAGAGCATCACTTACTCGGAGGATATGCATTTATTGGAGAGGGAATTCCAGTTGCCTTAGGTGCAGCCTTTTCAAGTAAATACAAAAAGGAAGTTACTGGTAATAGCAATAGTGATGCAGTAACTGCAGCATTCTTTGGGGATGGGACTTGCAATAATGGGCAGTTTTTTGAATGTTTAAATATGGCCCAGTTATGGAAATTACCAATAATTTTTGTTGTTGAAAATAATAAATGGGCTATTGGGATGGCTCACGATAGAGCTACCAGTAATCCTGAAATCTGGAGAAAAGCATCTGCTTTTGGTATGCATGGCGAAGAAGTTGATGGAATGGATGTATTAGCAGTTAGAGGAGCAGCACAAAGAGCAATTGAGCGCGCTAGAGCAGGAGAAGGTCCCACACTTCTAGAATGTTTGACTTATAGATTCAGAGGGCATTCACTTGCTGATCCAGACGAATTAAGGTCTGAAAAAGAGAAGGACTTTTGGGGGAAAAGAGATCCTATTAAGAAATTAGCCAAAGAAATTATTGACGGTAAATTTGCAACGGAAGAAGAACTAAAAATTATTGAAAAGAAAATTGATGCAGAGATATCGGAGTCAGTTAAAAATGCTATTGAAGCTCCCGAACCCCCTTCAGAAGAATTAACCAAATATATTTGGGCAGAAGATTAGCTTAAATACCGCTAGGTAATTTCCTGGTTAAATTCCTTAATTTTCTTAGTGCCTTAAGTTCAACTTGTCTTACTCTTTCTCTGGAAACTTCTAATAATCTTCCAATTTCAGCAAGTGTGTGCCTCTCATTTGCATCAAGTCCAAATCTTAATTTGAGAACATGTTGTTCTTGCTCGCTTAAATGACTTAACCACTTACCAAGTTGCTCTTGATGCATTTTTTGTTCAACTTGATCTAAAGGTTCCTCATTATTACTATCAGCAATTAAATCACCTAAAAAGCTTCTGCCGTCATCGCCATTTACTGGAGCATCTAAACTACTTGTCGATAAGGCTTGTCTCAAAACTGAATCCAATTCTTCTACATCAATATCCATCGCCTCTGCAATTTCAATCCTGCTAGGCATAGCACCAAGTTTATGAGCCAAATCTCTACTAACTTTTCTAATAGAAGCTAACCTCTCACTTAAGTGAACAGGCAAACGGATTGTTCTTGATTGACATGCAATAGCTCTTGTC
>CACNQS010000016.1 GCA_902622625.1 uncultured Prochlorococcus sp. | reverse complement strand
GTCACTCACATATTCGTACAAAAAAATTGCAACAAGTTAATCTCCAAAAAAGGAGACTTTGGTGGGAAGAAGGCAAAAAATGGGTGAATATAAAAATTAGCACCAAAGCACTAAAGTCTATACAAAAAGTAGGTTTAGATAAATTTGCTAAATCAAATGGAGTTGATTTAAAAAAATTCTAAATTTGATGAGAAATTTAGTTGTAATTTTATTAATATCTCTTATTTTTTTATTAAATTTTAATTCAGCAATAGCTTTTGACTTTGCGCCTGAAGTTGGAGATATTGCTCCAAACTTTCAATTAGAAGGTTTTAATAAAAACATAAAATCAAAAAATATTTGGGAATTAAATGATTTTCAAGGTAAGTGGCTTATTATGTATTTTTATCCAAAGGACTTTACCGCAGGTTGCACTCTTGAAGCTAAAGGTTTTTCAGAATTAAAGAAGGATTTTTCAAAATATAATGCCGAAATTGTCGGTATAAGCGCAGATAATCAAGATTCTCATGAAAGTTTCTGCAGCAAAAAATCTATAAACTATACTTTATTATCCGACCCTGAAGGAATTATTAGCGATAAATATGGTTCTTGGATTCCTCCATTTTCAGATAGAAATACTTTTTTGATTTCTCCAGAAGGGGAAATTTCTTATAGATGGATAAGTGTTTTACCTATAAATCATGCCAAAGAAGTACTTAATGTACTAAAGAAAAAAATATAAATTTTGCACGAACTTTCATTTGGAACTTGGTTAATTCACATCTCTTCGGTGATTGAATGGATATTTACCATCTTTGTTGTATACAAAATATCTACATATAAAAAATACAAATTATTTTTTTGGTTAAGCTTAGCTATGGTTCCAAATTTAATAGGAGCTATGTGCGCTATTACTTGGCATATCTATGATAATCAAGATGTATTGTATGGATTAGTAACGCTTCAAGGGATATTTACATTTATTGGTAATTCAACATTAGCTCTCGCATCATTCACTATTTTTAAAAAGGAAGAGACTTATGAATGATTTAATTTTTAGATTTATAGATAAATTAGGTTCTATCAATAACACATTTTTGTTCGCAGTATCAATAATTCCATATGCAATTTTTTTGTATTACCTATATAAAATCAAAACTATTAATATTTTTGTAAAAACAGGATTTTCCTTAACTGTTTTATTCGTATTCATAACAATATTGGTGTCTATCTTCACACTAAATTACTATGATACAACCCTTGTTGAGGTTGACTTCCTGCATGGCTTTGCAGAATCCTTTCTAACTCTTAGTGATTTTGTTATTTTGTTTGGATTTATAATGTTGTTAAATTGCTTAGAAGTAAACAACTCTTAAGACCTTTTACAATTTTGTGTTTTTTAGGTAAAAGTATTAGAGAATATATAAAAATAACGATTTTTTATGTTTACTACATTATTTGCAGCTGCAGATCCAGCAACTTTTTCTTGGTCTCCGAAGTGTGCCGTCGTAATGATTGCATGTAATGTTTTTGCTTATGCAATTGCTAGAGCAACAATAAGAAAACCTAATGAAGGTTTTGAGATACCTAATTCAAAATTCTATGGTGGTTTAAGTCACGCATCAGTTGTAGGTGCTAATTGCCTAGGTCATATTTTCGGTATTGGAGCAATCTTAGGATTAGCCTCACGTGGTGTTTTATAAAAATTTATTTATTAAATTTTTAATTATCAAACTTAAATTTTTTAACAATTTTATCTGCCATCTGATCAGGCATAAGACCTAATTTTTCTTTACTCTGATCAGGTGAAGCATGATCAACTAAAACATCAGGTATACCTATTCTATATACAGGAATATTTATTTCATTATCGTTTAATAATTCAACTATTGCGGAACCAAAACCACCTATTAAGGTTCCTTCTTCCATAGTTACAACTTTTTGAATCCTACTTGCTAAAGGCATAATAAGATTTTTATCGATAGGTTTCACAAATCTTGCATTAATAAGACATGCATTAATGTTCCTATTTTTTAGTATTTTTGCTGTTTCGATAGCTGATGCGACCATTGAACCATAAGCAATAATTAAAATATCTTCTCCTTCTTCAAGTATTTCAGCTTCGCCTATATTTAAAGGTTCCCAGCCCTCATCCATTACAGCCACGCCTAACCCAGAGCCTCTGGGAATTCTTAGTGCTGTAGGTCCCTTATGGTTTATTGAAGTTATTAACATTCTCTGTAATTCAGATTCATCTTTTGGAGCCATCAAAACAAAATTAGGTATAGATCTCATATAACTGATATCGTACTGACCTTGGTGAGTAGGACCATCAGCTCCAACTATCCCAGCTCTATCAAGTACGAATGATACAGGTAAATTTTGTATCCCTACATCATGAATTAATTGATCGAAAGCACGTTGAAGAAAAGTACTATAAATAGCTACAACAGGTTTAAGACCATCGCACGACATTCCTGCAGCAAGAGTAACTGCATGTTGTTCTGCTATTCCTACATCGATATATTGGTCTGGAATATTTCTTTGCAGTATATCTAAACCAGTACCTGTAGCCATTGCAGCTGTAATGCCAACGACTTTGCTATCTTGTTCACATATTTTCAATAAGGTTTGACCAAATATTTTACTATAACTAACAGGCTTAGGTTTCTTTGATGGAATAGATTTCCCAGTTGTCAGATCAAATGCAGACTGAGCATGATATCCTACCTGGTCAGCTTCTGCATAAGGATAACCCTTCCCTTTTGTTGTGACAACATGTACAAGTACGGGTTTTTTAAGTTTATGAGCAGCGTTAAAAGTATTAACTAAATTTCCAATATCATGACCGTCAATTGGACCCATATAGGTAAATCCTAGTTCTTCAAAAACAGCCCCAACTTTAGGCACAGCCAATCGTCTAACGCTTCCTTTAATATTTTTCAATTCTTCTGGTATATCCTTACCAATTAAGGGAATATTTTTTACACTTTCTTGAACACTATCGGATAAAAATTGCAATGGCGGACTAACTCTTACCTTATTTAAGTAAGATGAAAGGGCTCCAACTGGAGGTGAAATAGACATATCATTATCGTTTAATACAACAACTAAAGGGGTATTTGGTAAATGTCCTGCATGATTTATAGCTTCTAATGCCATTCCTCCAGTTAATGCTCCATCTCCAATAACAGCAACACATTTATAATTCTCGCCTTTTCTGTCTCTTGCTATTGCCATTCCTAAAGCAGCAGATATTGAAGTGCTTGCATGTCCAGCACCAAAATGATCAAATTTACTTTCACTTCTTTTTAGATAGCCAGCTACTCCATTTTGTTGTCTAAGGGAATCAAATTGGCTGAAACGTCCCGTTATTAATTTATGAGGATAACCTTGATGTCCTACATCCCAAACAACTTTGTCGAAATCTAGATCAAGAGTTTGATATAAAGCCAATGTCAGCTCAACTACACCTAAACCAGGGCCAAGATGTCCACCGCTAGTAGATACTACTTGAAGGTGTCTTTCTCTAATTTGACAAGCAATTTCCTCTAATTGTGAAACTGTTAAGCCATGAAGTTGATTTGGATGACTTAACTCACTTAAAAGCATTTAACAAAAATTGGTATCTATCTAATCTAAAACGTCGAGGGGCAAAATGAGTTATTTTTTTGAAATAGATCATGTAATGTTTTATTAGATTAATAATTAATGCTAAAAATATATATATGAATGATTATTTTGAAAAAATACTTCAAGCTGAAGTCTATGAAGTAGCAAAAAAAACGCCACTAGATAAAGCTCATAATTTAAGTAATACACTTAATAATGAAGTTTTCCTAAAAAGAGAAGATCTTCAAGATGTATTTTCATTCAAAGTAAGAGGTGCATATAACAAAATGAGTAAGCTCACCAATTCTCAGCTTTCTCAGGGAGTAATTACTTCAAGTGCAGGTAACCATGCTCAAGGTGTTGCTCTTAGTGCTCTCAAGCTAAATTGCCAAGCGACAATATTAATGCCCATTACAACACCTCTTGTAAAAGTTAATGCTGTAAAAAAGTTAAAAGCAAAAGTTATATTATTTGGTGATAATTATGATGAAACTTACAAAGAAGCAATAAGGATTAGCAAAGAAAGAAATTTATGTTTTATTCATCCTTTTGATGATCCAGATGTAATAGCAGGACAAGGAACTATAGCTATTGAACTTGAGCAGCAACTAAAGGAAAAACCCTATGCAATTTATATTGCTGTTGGTGGTGGAGGATTGATATCAGGAATATCCTTATATATTAAAAAAATATGGCCTGAAGTAAAAATAATTGGGGTAGAGCCTGAAGATGCAGACGCTATGACAAAATCTTTGGCAGAATCAAAAATTGTGGAATTATCTTCTGTTGGGCAATTTGCAGATGGAGTGGCGGTTAAAAAAATTGGTAAAAATACTTTTGATATTGGCAGAAAATATATAGATAAGATGATTACTGTAAATACTGATGAAATATGTGCAGCTATTAAAGATGTTTTTGAGGATACTAGATCAATACTAGAGCCCGCAGGAGCATTATCAATTGCAGGGATGAAAAAAGATATTTTAAATTCGAATCATTTCAACAGAAAAATGGTTGCGATTGCATGTGGCGCAAATATGAATTTTGAGCGGCTTAGATTTGTCGCAGAAAGAGCTGAACTTGGTGAGTGTAAAGAAGTAATGATGGCTGTTGAAATTCCTGAACGTGCTGGAAGTTTAATTGATTTTTGTAAGTTACTCGATACTAGAAATTTAACTGAATTTAGCTACAGGATGTCTAATTCTAAGAATGCCCAGATCTTTGTAGGAGTTCAAGTCTATGGATTAAATGATAAAAAAAATCTTTTAAATGTTTTTAGAAATTCGGAGTACTCATTTATTGATATAAGTGATGATGAATTATCTAAAAATCATCTAAGACATATGGTAGGTGGAAGATTACCAAAGAATTTTAAAGAAATGGATAATAGAAACTTTATTGAGCTTTTATACAGATTTGAGTTTCCTGAAAGGCCTGGAGCATTAATTAACTTCTTAAATAATATGAAATCTAATTGGTCTATAAGCGTATTTCACTATAGGAATTATGGAGCTGATGTTGGGAAAATTGTTATTGGAGTTTTAATCGATAAAAATGAGATTTTAGAGTGGAATAAATTTGTAAGGATTCTAGGCTATAAATTTTGGGATGAAACTCAAAACGATACATATAAATTGTTCCTTGGTGCATCAGATTAAATTTAAGGTAAATTAGGAAAGATTCCGGTAATTAAAATCAATCAATCTGATCTAAATACCACTCCAAAATCTGATATAGATCTAGTTACTAAAGTTGAAGCTGTTCTATATTTGAAAGGCAGACCAATAACAAAAAAGGATCTTTCAGAAATTACTAATTCTGATATAAACTCAATAAATGATGCAATTAAAGATCTAAAAAATAAATACTCTAATCCTAACTCAGCTATTGAATTAAATGCAGTTAATAACAGTTTTTCTCTCGAACTAAAATCTAGTCTTAATGAATTCGTCGATGATTTACTTCCCTCTGATTTGAAAACATCCGAATTAAGGACATTGGCTACTATTGCGATCAAAAAAAAGATCCTACAATCAGATCTTATACTTCTTAGAGGTTCAGGTGCTTATGATCATATTAAAGAATTATTAGAAAAGAAATTTATCATCAAACGAAAGCAAAAAGATGGTAGATCATATTGGTTATCATTATCAGAAAAGTTTTTTCAAACTTTTGCTGTAAGTAATGAATATCTCTCAAATATAGGAAGCAGTAATAATGAGCAGCAATAAAAAGTAAATGTTAGGATATATTAAATTACGACAAGATAATGTTATCTGAGATTTTTGCTGTTCTGGGCCAAACTTTATCAATTTATTCTTTCATATTGATAATAAGAATTTTACTTACATGGTTTCCAGGTATTGATTGGAGTAACGGTGTTTTATCTGCATTAACTTCTATCACAGATCCTTATTTAAATATTTTTAGAGGTATTATCCCTCCAATAGGTGGATTTGATATTTCATCCTTATTAGCTTTCTTACTTTTAAATGTTATACAAAATTTAATTACAAATCTCCAGTATGCAAGTTTAGGTTATAGCTAAACTTATCTGTCATCTCCAGAACCTCTTATCTTTCCTTTAGCAGCTCTTAATTTTAATTTTTCAAGGTTTTGTAATGCAACATCCTCTAAATTGAAATTTAATTCTGTACAAAGATTTGATATGTACCACAATACATCTCCTAACTCTTTTTTAATACTTAATTTTGATTCGTTATCAAATATTCCATTGTTATCTCTTATAACCTTTTTCACTTTTTCTGCCACCTCACCAGCCTCTCCAACTAAACCAAGAGTTGGATAAATATTATTTGAGCCTAAATCTGGATATTGTGCTGTTTCTCTAGCTTTTTTCTGATAAGTTTTAAAATCCATGACTTAAATAACTAACTTTGGGTATGGTAAATTTATTTATATCTAGCAATATTATCTATATATGTCGAATATTGATTTAAAAAGAAGAACAAAAATAGTAGCAACTATTGGACCTGCAACTCAATCTGAAGAGATAATTACAAATTTAATTAAAGCTGGAGTAACAACATTCAGATTAAATTTCTCACATGGAGATCATAAAGATCATGCTGAGAGAATAAAAACCATAAGGGAAGTATCACAAAAGTTAGAAATAGATATTGGAATATTGCAAGATCTTCAAGGACCTAAAATACGATTAGGGCGCTTTAAAGATGGGCCGGTAAAAGTTAAAAAAGGCGATAAATTCACTTTGACATCAAATGAAGTCGAATGTACAAATACTATTGCAAATGTAACCTACGACAAACTTTCTCAAGAAGTTAGCGAAGGGAAAAGAATACTTTTAGATGATGGGAAAATAGAAATGATTGTAGAAAAAGTTGATAAAAAAGCTAATAATTTGGAGTGCATTGTAACTGTAGGAGGGGTTCTTTCAAACAATAAAGGTGTTAATTTTCCAGATGTTCAATTATCAGTAAAAGCATTAACAGAAAAAGATAAAGAGGATTTAAAATTTGGTTTATCTGAAGGAGTTGATTGGATAGCACTAAGTTTCGTAAGAAATCCATCCGATATAAATGAGATAAAAGATTTAATAAACAAAAATGGTCATTCAACTCCTGTAGTCGCAAAAATAGAAAAATTTGAAGCAATTGATCAGATCGATACAGTATTACCCTTATGTGATGGGGTTATGGTTGCAAGAGGTGATTTGGGAGTAGAAATGCCCGCTGAAGAAGTGCCACTTTTACAAAAGGAATTAATAAGAAAAGCTAATACATTAGGTATCCCAATAATTACAGCGACTCAAATGCTTGATTCTATGGCTTCTAACCCAAGACCTACTAGGGCAGAAGTTAGTGATGTTGCAAATGCAATTCTGGATGGTACAGATGCTGTAATGCTTTCAAACGAAACTGCTGTTGGCGATTATCCTGTAGAGGCAGTTGAAACGATGGCAACCATAGCAAGAAGAATTGAAAGGGATTATCCACTTAAGGCTATTGAAAGCCACTTACCTAGTACAATCCCAAATGCTATTAGTGCAGCGGTAAGTAATATAGCTAGACAACTTGATGCAGGAGCTATAATCCCTTTAACTAAATCAGGTTCTACCGCTCGAAATGTAAGTAAGTTCAGACCACCAACACCTATCTTGGCAACTACTACTGAGAGAAGTGTAGCGAGAAGATTGCAACTTGTTTGGGGAGTTACACCAATCGTAGTTAAAAATGATCAAAGAACAGCAAAAACTTTTAGTTTAGCTATGCAAATTGCACAGGAGATGGGGATCCTAAATCAAGGAGATTTAGTAGTCCAAACCGCAGGTACATTAACTGGAATTAGCGGCTCTACAGATTTAATAAAAGTCGGTTTAGTAAGAAAGATTGTATCAAGAGGAATTTCAATAGGGGAAGTCGGTGTTACAGGTAAAGCCAGAATAATTAAAAATAATCTTGATATGTCCTTAATTTGCCCAGGAGAAATATTATTTGTTCCGATGGAATTAATGCAAAATATTCCACTGAGTAAAAATATTGCCGGCATTGTTACGAACCAAAATGTAAATGATGTTTATGCTTTGTTCAACAAAAATAATAAAAAGATTTCTACAATTTGTAATTTAGAAAATATCGATAATCATCAAATCAGTAATGGGGACCTTATTACACTCCAGCTTAATGAAGGTGTTATATACATGGGACAAATTGAAGATGATGATGCAGTAGATAAATATAAATATGTCTAGGAATATCTCAATAAAAGAAGCCTTAGGCATGGCCACAAAAACTTTAGTTTCGAACAAATTGAGAAGTTCGTTAACAATGTTGGGGATAATTATCGGAAATGCTTCAGTTATTACACTCGTTGGACTTGGTAGAGGTGCTCAAACATTAGCAAAAAACCAGTTAAGTAATTTAGGTGCCAATGTTTTATTCATTGTTCCTGGAAATAATGACACAAGAAGAAGAGGTATTTCATTTCCTAAAAACTTAGTTTTAGAAGATGCAATAGCAATAAGCAATCAAGTACCAACAGTTAAAAAAGTAGCTCCTCAAATATCTGCTAACGAAATAGTGCAATCAAATTCTAAAAGTTTAAATATATCAATTGCTGGAGTTACTCCTGAATTTCTTGAAGTAAGAAGCTTTGAAGTAGATAAGGGTAGATTTTTATCAAAAAGTGATGTTAATAGTGCTAGAAGTTATGTTGTAATAGGTCCTGATCTTAAAGACGAATTTTTCAATGATAAATCTTCATCTCTTGGAAAAAAAATCAGAATTAAAGACCACACTTATGAAATTATCGGAATATTAAAACCAAAAGGTGCTGTATTTGGAAGTAATCAAGATAAAAATGCATATATTCCATTAACCACCATGGTTAATAGGATTACAGGGAAGGACCCTACTTATGGAGTAAGTTTAAGCTTCATTAGTGTTGAAGCAATAAATAAAAATGCAACTAGTGCCGCAAAATTTCAGATTACTAACTTATTAAGGCAAAGACACAAAATAATCAGAGATGATGATTTTGCGGTTAGATCACAAGAAGATGCATTGAATATAGTAACCAACATAACTAGTGGACTAACATTTTTATTGGCTGGTATTGGGGCAGTATCTTTAGTAGTTGGAGGCATAGGAATCATGAACATTATGCTCGTTTCTGTGAGCGAAAGGACTGAGGAGATTGGACTTAGAAAAGCAATAGGAGCTAAACAGTCAGATATATTAGTTCAATTTTTAATTGAGGCATTGATTTTATCTACAATTGGAGGATTAATTGGAACAACGACTGGATTATCAGGTGTTTTTCTTTTATCTTTGATAACACCTCTTCCTGCATCAGTAGGAATTACGACTACTTTTTCAACCATGATCATTTCAGGATCAATAGGTTTAATCTTTGGCGTTTTACCTGCAAAAAGAGCTTCTAAGTTAGATCCAATTGTTGCATTGAGAAGTTTATAAATTAAATCTATAATAATGCTCAATTTTTATAAATTAATTGAGATACTGGTGAGTCTTCAATCACTAGTAATAACGTCGATGTTACCTATTTATATTCCACTACCTTTTATATATAAATCTAGTAATAACTTTGAGTTGCCTATCACATGGCAAATTCCGACGATAATTTTATTAACACTTATATTTCATAAAAAAGTCGTTTTCAGAGCATTTACTATATATATAATTTTGGGGATATTTATATTTCCTGTCTTTCATCAAGGAGGTTCAATAGGTTATTTGCTCACTCCAAATTTTGGTTATTTATTAGGTTTATATCCATTAATAAAAATAATAGATAATTTAAATAATAGAAAAAAAATAAATATTGGAAACTTTCTAAAAAATGGATTTTTAGCAATAGGTGCTATGCATTTAACAGGAGTATTTTACAATTTCATACAAGTTATATTCTACAGTCAATTTAATTTATTTTTATATAATCTAGGGAAATACTCATTAGGTAAGATTGGATATCATATTTTAATGCTAATTCCACTTATATTACTTATCAAACCTATAGAACGTTTAAAACGTAGTAAATAATGAATAATAAAATACAAACAAAAATATATTTTTTATCTCTAAGTACTTTTATCGTTCTAATAGATCAACTTACAAAATATTTAATGTTTTATAATAAAAAATTATTTATTAATAAAGATTTTCTATTGTTCAAATTAGATTTTGTAAAAAATTACGGGGCAGCATTTAACATATTAAGTGGTAGTAGAATATTTTTATCTTTAATAAGTATTTTATTTTCAATATTACTTATTTATTTAATATTTAGGAAAAATACTTTAAACGTATTTGATCTTTATTCTTACAGTTTTATACTTGGGGGAACTATTGGTAATGGTATAGATAGAATATATAAGGGTTTTGTAGTTGATTTTATAAATTTAAATATTATAAATTTTCCAGTATTTAATATTGCTGATATATCTATTAATATTGGATTCATTTTTTTACTGTATAACATTTTTAAAAATAATCGATAAAATGAATTACCTAAAAATAAAGTATATAAAATATATATTATTAATATTATTTCTATATATTTTATTTTCGATATTTATAAGAATAATAAATATTTATACCCTTATATTTTTAATAGTAATTATTTATATCTTTTATAAAATTGATAAAAAACTATTTAAAAAAATAGTTTATAAAGTTATATATAAAAATAAAAAAAATACACTTTTATTCAAAAATACATATAGTGCTGCCAAGATAAGTTTGGAAGGGGTCGAAAAAATTAATAAAAAAATTAACGATAAAGTAAAAGTTGAACTTTTAAATTACCAAAAAAATAAACTTGAGTCCCAATTAAAAACAGGAGATTATAAAGTTACTCTTTTTGGAGCAGGTTCCTCAGGAAAAACATCTATAGCAAGATCTTTATTAAAAAATATTGTTGGACAAACTTCCCCAAAAATAGGAACAACAAAGCAAATTAATAGCTATAAAATACGCATCCCAATTTTAAAAAGAAACATTAATATAGTTGATACTCCGGGTTTATTCGAACCATCTAAATTAGGAGAAGAAAGAGAAAAAGCAACAATTATACAAGCATCAAAATCAGACTTAGTTCTCTTCGTGTTAGATCAGGACATAAATAAATACGAAAACTATTTAATTAAAGAATTATTAAAATTAAGAAAAAAAATAATAATAGTTCTTAATAAATGTGATTTGAGATCTAAAGATGAAAATAACCTCCTAAAAAAAAATATAATTTCTATAACTTCAGCTAGAAAAAATAAAATTTCTGTTGTTCAAACAATTGCTGTTCCTAAACAAGCTCCATATATAAAATCAGATGCTTTAAATTTCTATCCAGAGGTAGGAAGTTTATTTAGAGAAATAATTGAAACCCTCGATAATAATGGTGAAGAGTTATTGGCGGATAATATTCTTTTTCGCTCAAATAAGTTAGGTATTAAAAGTAAAAATTTCGTGCAAGAACAAAGATATTTAATGTCAAATAAAGTGATTAATAAATATATGTGGATAACAGGGGGGGTAATACTAGTTAATCCATTACCCGCTGTTGATTTCCTTACTACTACTTCTGTAAACCTACAAATGATAATGGAATTATCAAAAATATATGAAATAAAGCTTACAAAAAAAGATGCAAAAGATTTAGCGACTTCATTGCTAAGCGCATTGGCTAAACAAGGAATACTAAAAGGGGGCCTCGCCATTCTTTCACCTGTTTTAGCTACAAGCTTGACTAAAATTATTTTATCTAAATCTATACAATCAGTTACAGCGGGCTGGTTAATAAGAATAGTAGGACTAAGTTTGATTGAATATTTTAAAAATGGACAAGATTGGGGTGATGGAGGAATCCAAGAAGTAGTAGATAGGATCTATAGAATAAGTAAGAGAGAGGACATTTTAAACAATTTCGTAAGAGAAGCTATTTCAAAAATTGGAATGAAAAAGTATTTTAAATCAAATAAAAGTTTGCCTCCAATTACTATGTAAAATTGGATACTTGATCATTTAGATAAGTTCTAAAATCAAAGATAGTTATTAAGATTAAATAAGCAATACAAATAGCTATAGATATACATCCTGTTACTATTGCAATAATTTTTGGTCTACCCATATTCATAAGTTAGGTTCATAAGTTAGGCTTCTAAAAATCTCAAAAGTTCTTCAATATGAGATTCCTTTGTATTGTAATTTCCCATGACAACCCTTAAAAAATATCTACCTTTAAATTTTGGTCTAGAAAGCATAAAATTATTGTTAATTAGTTCGTTAACTTTAGTTTGAGTCCATGTATCAGATTCTTCTGTCTCAAGTTTCTTTGGTATAAATGAAACAATATGTAGAGGACCTGAATATATATCAAATTTATTCGTACTAATATTTTTTATAAAAAAATCTTTTCTTTTAATTGATGATTTTAATATATTTTCTATTCCATTCAGACCTAAAAAACGTAACCCAAGCCATAGTTTGATAACCTCTGCAGGTCTAGAACCTTGAATGCCAATTTCTCCTCTATTTATAATATTTTCTTTAGATGATATATATGGTAGTCCAGTATTAAAAGTATTTTCTAAAGTACTCATATTTGAAACCAATAACAAAGATGAAGTCTTTGTTATGCCAATGATTTTTTGCGGATTTATGGTTATCGAATTAGCCTGATTAATATTATTTAGACCTTTTATTGGGATAGAGGTTAAAGCAAAAATACCCCCAATGGAGCCATCGATATGTAGCCATATATTTCTTTCTTTGCATATTTCACTTATTTCTTTAATAGGATCAATGGCTCCCCTTACAGTTGTCCCAAGGGTCGCAACAATAGCAAATATTTTTTTATTTTCTATTGTACATTTATCTAAAGACTTTCTGAGATCGTTTATGTCCATTCTACCTTGATTATCAGTTTTAATCCTGACGAGATTGGTAGTATCAAGACCCATTACTCTTATACATTTAACGAAGGAAGAATGAGCTTCTTCACTAACAAGTAATACAGAATTAGGATTTGTAGCTAATCCAGCATTATTTCTTGCTGCTATGAGGGCATTAAGATTACTTAATGTACCTCCACTAGCAGCTATGCCACCTGAGAGATCATTAAACCCTATTTTCTTGGCAAACCATTTACATAATGATTCCTCAAGCAAAGTTACACTTGGTGATAACTCATAAGCGAGGAGATTATTATTTAAACCAGCGGCAATTAAATCTCCTAAAATAGAGAAAATTAAAGGTGGGGGATCAAGGTGAGCTAATGAACCAGGATGAACTGGATTAAATGAATTATTCAAAAGAGATTCAATCTCAGAAAACAAATCTTCTTCAGAATTACCATCTTTCGCAGGCATAATACACTTGAAATTCTCATCAAAAGGTAAAGGACCATTTTTATCAGCTTTAGAGAACCAGTCACAAAGAGTTTGACTTGCTCTATTCAGAAGAGTAATCAATTTGTCATTAGTCCCTAAATATGAAGGGAAATATATATCTTTATTATTAATTAAATCTTCAGCCATCAGATAAAATATCTATTAACAATTCTATTCTCAATATTGGTAAATGAGATATATTTTTGAAAATGGAAATAGTAATAAAGATCAACAAATAAAAACAAATAATTTAAATTACACTTTATGGATGAATTCGATATTAAGAAGATCAAAAGAAATTGGAAAAGTTGAGCTACCAATCTGTTCAATAATTTTAGATGAGAGGGGAAGATGTATCGGGAGAGGAGTTAACAGGAGGAATATAAATAAAGACCCATTAGGTCATGCTGAGATAATGGCACTTAGGCAGGCATCTCTAATAAAAAATGATTGGAGATTTAATGAATGTACTATTATCACAAATCTAGAACCTTGTACTATGTGTTCCTCTGCTCTTATTCAAGCGCGGATGGGTAAAGTTATTTTCGGAGCTTACGATAAGAAAAGAGGTGGATTGGGAGGCTCAATCGACCTATCAAAACATGAAAGTGCACATCACAAAATGGAAGTTGTAGGAGGTATTTTAGAAGACAAATGCAGTCAAATTTTACAGCTATGGTTTAAAAAGTTGAGGACTCAAAAATAGAATATTTTTTTAACTCAGTATCGAATAGGTTTAATAATCTATCAACATTCTCCTCACTTGAGTTAAAGCCCATTAATCCTATGCGCCATACCTTACCAGACAATTCTCCAAGTCCATTTCCTATTTCTATTCCAAAATTTCTTAAAAGATGATTTCTAAAACCATCACCATCAACGGCTGCAGGTATTTTAACTGTGGTTAAAGTTGGCAATCTATAATCCTCTGATACATGTAATTCCATTCCAAGACTTTCTAACCCACTCCACAGTTTCTTTGCATTAGTAATATGTCTATTCCAAACATCTTCTAGACCCTCATTCGCAATTAAACGTAAACCTTCACGAATAGCAAAATTCATATTTACAGGGGCAGTATGATGGTAAACACGATCAGAACCCCAATATTTATTTAATAGAGATAAATCTAAATACCAGTTAGGTACTTTTGTTTTTCTTGAACTTAGTTTTTCTTCAGCTCTTTTATTCATCGTAAAAGGGCTTAATCCTGGGGGACAACTTAATCCCTTTTGACTACAACTATATGCTAGATCAATTTTCCATTCGTCAATCAATAGTTCTAGAGCACCAAGAGAAGTAACTGCATCAACTAAAAACAAGCAGTTATTTTTTCTACAAACATCCCCAATACCATCAAGAGGTTGTAAAACACCACTTGATGTTTCAGCATGGACAATAGCAAAAATTACTGGTTTTTTAGTTTCTATTTCATACTTGATTTCTTCATAAGAAAAAGATTCACCCCAAGGTTTTTCAATAACAGATACATCTGCTTTATATCTTGTTGCCATATCAACAAGTCTGTCTCCAAAATATCCTTTTTTAGCGATAAGAATTTTTTCTCCTTCCTCTATAAAATTAGCAATTGATGCTTCCATAGCTGCACTTCCAGTACCACTCATTGGAAGAGTCAGTCGATTATTACATTGCCAGGTATATCTTAGAAGTTGTTGAACATCAGACATCAATGAAATATATGCATCATCTAAGTGACCAATAGGATTCAAAGAAAGGGCACTTAAGACTTCTGGATGTGCGTTTGAAGGACCAGGACCTAATAAAAGTCTAGAGGGAACATAAGTCTTTGAGAAATGAGATAAATTCTCTTTATTTAAAGCCGAAATAAGTTTTGCTTCTGTCAAAGCATTACATTCAATTACTTTTAAATTAAACTAATATCGCCACATAAGCGATAATTATTTAAAGAAATTAATTCAATTTAAATATTTAGGTAAACAATTATTAAACTTATGACTTGAAACACTGAAAGAAGACATCTAGTGTTGAAAAAAGTTACGTTTGATACATAATAAGAATCACCAAGTTATTAATTTCATAGAAGGTATCTCAAAAGTTATGTCTAAATCTCCACAAGATGTTTTAAGTCAAATTAAAGACGAAGGAATTGAACTTATCGATCTAAAATTCACAGACATCCATGGTAAATGGCAACATTTAACTCTTACATCAGACATGATAGAAGAGGATTCATTTACTGAAGGTCTAGCATTTGATGGTTCATCAATCAGAGGTTGGAAAGCAATTAATGCTTCAGATATGTCAATGGTCCCAGATGCAAGTACAGCATGGATAGACCCTTTTTATAAACATAAAACTCTAAGCATGATTTGCTCTATTCAAGAGCCTAGAAGTGGTGAGCCATATGATAGATGCCCAAGATCATTAGCCCAAAAGGCTTTAAAGTATTTAGAATCGACTGGGATAGCTGACACAGCATTTTTTGGACCAGAGCCAGAATTCTTCTTATTTGATGACGTCAGATATGATTCAAAAGAAGGTTCTTGTTTTTATAGTGTAGATACTATTGAAGCTCCATGGAACACTGGGAGAATAGAAGAAGGTGGAAATTTAGGATACAAGATCCAATATAAAGAAGGTTATTTCCCCGTTTCTCCTAATGATACTGCCCAAGATATCAGATCTGAAATGCTCCTTTTAATGGGTGAATTAGGTATACCTACAGAAAAGCATCACCATGAAGTTGCCGGTGCTGGTCAACACGAACTTGGGATGAAATTCGATTCGTTAATAAATTCCGCTGATAATGTGATGACTTATAAATACGTTGTTAGAAACGTTGCAAAAAAATATGGAAAAACTGCAACTTTTATGCCTAAGCCTGTTTTCAATGATAATGGAACCGGAATGCATGTTCACCAAAGTTTATGGAAGAGTGGGCAGCCACTATTCTTTGGAGAGGGAGCATATGCAAATTTATCTCAAACAGCAAGATGGTACATAGGAGGAATACTTAAACATGCCCCTTCATTCCTTGCATTTACTAACCCAACTACAAATAGTTATAAACGATTGGTTCCTGGATTCGAAGCCCCTGTAAATCTAGTTTATTCTGAAGGAAATAGATCAGCTGCAGTAAGAATACCTTTAACAGGTCCAAGCCCTAAAGCTAAAAGATTAGAATTTAGATCAGGTGATGCACTTGCTAACCCTTACTTAGCATTTTCTGTAATGATGCTTGCAGGTATTGATGGAATTAAAAATCAAATTGATCCTGGTGATGGAGTAGATGTAGATTTATTTGAACTTCCAGCGGATGAACTTGCTAAGATTGATACAGTTCCTTCATCTCTAAATGATTCACTTAATGCTTTAAAAGCAGATAAGGATTATCTACTAGCAGGTGGAGTATTTACTGAAGATTTTATTGATAACTTTATCGATATAAAATACGAAGAGGTACAACAACTAAGACAAAGGCCTCATCCACATGAATTCTTCATGTATTACGATGCATAATAATAAGAACTTACTAGTTTAAATTAATCAATTTGAGAAATATCACAAAAAATTCTCAAATTGATTTTTTTTTTGTTGGAATATATATATATAAATTGAAAAATGGCTAAGGAATCTATTTCAAAAATTGCATATAAAACGCTACAACAGAGCAAAAGCATTGCAGGTTTCGCTCACAAACAGATTAGTTCAAGATTAATGAATTTTATTCTTCCCGATTCGAGGCTTGAAAATTTTGATATAGATAAGGATCTACTAATGCAAATCCAAAATTCAATGGATGTTTTAAGAGAAGAAGATTGGAATGATGCAGAAAAAAATATATATCCAAAAAAATTATTATTTGACGAGCCATGGCTTAGATATCTAACTCAATATCCTAAAATATGGCTCGATATGCCTAATACATGGGATAGACGCAGAAAACAAAACTTTGATGATCTGCCAAAATCAATTGATAAAGATAATTATCCTCAATATTACTTGAGAAATTTTCATCATCAAACAGATGGTTATTTATCAGACTTTTCAGCCAGCATTTATGACCTACAAGTAGAGATACTTTTCAATGGAAGTGCTGACTCAATGAGGAGAAGAATAATTAAACCAATAAAAGAAGGACTTAAAAAGTTTAGTGATAGAAAAAATAGTTCCATAAAAATACTTGATGTAGCTACAGGATCAGGAAGAACATTAAAACAATTAAGAGCCGCATTTCCTAAAGAAAAAATTACAGGAATTGATTTATCTGATTCATACTTAAAAGAGGCAAGTAGATATATTTCAGATTTAGATGGAGATTTAATTCAGCTAATAAAAGGTAATGCTGAAGAATTACCTTTTGAAAATGATTATTTTCAATGCATTTCTTGTGTTTACTTATTTCATGAATTACCTAGAACAATTAGAGCTAAAGTATTAAATGAATTTTTTAGAGTCCTTGAACCTGGGGGGATATTAGTATTAGCTGATTCAATTCAAATAAGTGATTCACCTGACTTTACATCGGTAATGGAAAACTTCTATAAATCTTTTCATGAGCCTTTCTATTGTGATTACATAAAAGAGGATATAGATTCAAAAATAGAGGAAGTAGGGTTTAAAGATGTAAATTCAAATTCCTTTTTTATGACCAAAGTATGGTCTGCTGTAAAGTAATTAAAAACTTCTATGACCTCCTGGGATAAAGATACTATTCTGCTTGTTCAAAGTCTTAATGACAAATTAAAGATTCATCATTCAAAATGGCATAAAGATAAAGGAAATAAATATAAACGAGCTGCAGAACTAATTTCGGCTGGATTATGCCATCTTATTATTTCTTGCAATGATAAGGAAACTATTGAGTATTTAGAAGAAAGTATTAAATGGTTAAAAGAAATAAACGTAGATCAACCTTGCCCTAGTAAAAATCACCTTTTTAAAGCCAACTGAAGCCTATTACCTTTACTACTCCATCTAATATCATCAAAACATTCATTAATAATGTAAAGACCACGGCCATTTACACTACTTATTTTTTTTGGTAAATTGTAGTCTCTTTTTTTTATTTCTAAACCATTACCTTGATCTTGAATTTGCCAAACACACCAATTAGGAGTAATTATTCTTCTTACTCTAATATTTTTTTTAGGATCTAATTTATTTCCATGTTTTACTGCGTTAACTAGAGCTTCATGTAAACCAAGTTTTATAAGATAGCTTGATTGAGAATTTTTAATAGGTTCTAATAATTGATCGACAAATTCATTTAACTGTAATGATGATTCGAATTCGTAGTTTGACCAGTTAATTTTTGGTCTTTTAAAAAATCTTTTTAAAATATTTTTGCCCCGGAATAAGGACATAATAATATTTTTATACTGTATTAATTTTAACTTATTAAATACCTCAATTTAAAGAATATTATTGTGTCTCTTTGAAATAGCAGGATGCCGTAGGATGGAGTCCATAAGTCTTACTCCTCTTAGTTGATTTATTAAAGGCATATGTCCATCAGGAGCATCCAATGACCAGCAAAAAGATCCAGGATATCTAGTCCATAAGCCCTCCTTTTTCCACCCTATTTTCGGCCACATTAATTCATATTTTTTCCCTACTGATTTTAATATCTTTGCTTGAATTGAAAATCCAAATCTACCAGTAGAATAAATAGTCCATAATCTATCTATTGTTTCTAGATCTTTTCCTGACATATTTTTAACTTCACTGTAAAAAACATAACCACGTTTTTCAGCTAATTTCCCAGCTAATTTTCGTAAGTAGGAACTTGTTAATCTATCTGCATCTTCAAATTTTTGCTCAACTAACATCAATTGCAAATCTTCATAATTAATATCAATATCTGAATATGTATTAAACCAATTATTAAATTTAGAGTTTTCAAAGAATTCTGGCTTAAATTTTTTTAAAACTTGCAATATCCAACCAGCGGCCCAGTCATCTCCTTCACTATCAAACATATCAAACAGTGATGGGCCAAGATTAAAAATATTTTCGACTTCAGATTCAATTTGGGTTAATGAATTTATTCTTTTTCTTTGATTGGAATCTACAAATTTTTTTATAAGATCTAATGTAGCATTACTATTGTTATCCTGTTCTTTGTTATTCATTTTAAAAAATCAACCTAAAAAAATAAAAACTATCCATGTATTTCAAAAGAAAAGAACTAGAGAAATTTAGATGCTTTAAAGGACCACTTATAGATGTTAGGAGCCCGAGTGAATATTATAAAGGACACATGCCTAATTCTATTAATATTCCACTATTTGATGATGATGAGAGATCTATTATTGGTACAGTTTATAAAAAAGAAGGTAGAAAAAAAGCAGTCATAGAGGGATTAAAATTTTTTGAAAAAAAAATGGAATTACTTCTTGATAATTTATTCAAAAGTATTGAGTCTCAAACAAGTATTCCTAATAAAAATAATGAATTATTTATCAGGATATATTGCTCTAGAGGAGGAATGCGTTCACAAAGTATTGGATGGTTATTAGATAAATTTAAATTAAATATAGTTACACTTGATGGTGGGTACAAAATATATAGAAGATGGGTATTAGACAGTTTTTCAAATAAGTTGAATTTAGTAGTTATTGGAGGGAAAACAGGAACAGGGAAGACAAGATTATTGTCATTACTTGAGAAATATAAATATCAAACTATAGATCTTGAAGGATTTGCTTGTCATAGAGGAAGTACATTTGGAGGTTTAGGAATGAAAAAACAACCTACAAATGAACAATTTGAAAATATAATTGCAGAAAAATTAAATTCTTTTAAATGTTCTAATAATATTTTTGTAGAAGCTGAAAGTGCAAATATAGGTAAATGTAAAATTCCTCATGAATTCTTCAATCAGATGAAAAACTCTAGGAGGATTGAAATTATAAGGAGCGAATCTAACAGGTTAGATGAGTTAATTGATACTTATAGTATATTTAAAAAAGACGAACTCCAAAAATCAGTACTAAGGATAAAAAAAAGACTAGGACCGCAAAGAACAAAAATAGCTCTTGAATCAATTAATAATGAGAAATGGGACTTAGTTTGCAGATCAGTTTTAGATTATTACGATAAGTGTTACGAATATGAAAAGGTTGGCAAAACTAACATAACGTTAATAGATTTAACTGATAAAAAATATGATGAAAGTATCCTAGAGTTAATAAATAATGTTTTATAAAATAACTACAAACGAATGTAAAAAATATTTCCTAAAATAAAAAATTATTAACCGAATATTATGACAACAAATAAAACTGCAAAAATACAATTTTATGAGGGAACTGATGAACCAGTAGTGCCTGAAATAAGACTGACTAGGAGTAAAGATGGTACCACGGGCCAAGCATTATTTTTGTTTGAAAAACCTCAGGCATTATCTTCAATTACAGACGGTGAAATCACAGGTATGCGAATGATTGATTCCGAAGGTGAAATATTAACTAGAGAAGTTAAAGTAAAGTTTGTTGATGGAGAACCAATATTTTTAGAAGCGGTTTATATTTGGAAGAACACACCAGACTTTGATAGATTTATGAGATTTGCAAATAGTTATGCCAAATCAAATGGATTAGGATATTCTGAAAAGAAGTAAAATATTATAAAAATTGAATAGTTCATCATATTTCAAGTTAGTAGTAATATTAATAACGTTATTAATAGTATGGACTTTAAGGGATTTTTTACTACTAATAATTTGTTCTTTAGTAATTTCAAATATTGTATGTAATTTATGTAATCAAATCCAAAAAGGTTTGAAAATTCCTCGATCGTTTTCTTTGTTTCTTGTCTTAACCGTCATATCAGTAATAATATTTACTATTTTTATTCTTGTATTACCTCCTTTTATAAAAGAATTCAATGAAATACTTGTTGACATTCCAAATGGTTTATCAAAAATAAATATATTGATCAATACAAATCTGAACAAATTTAATAGCTTATTTTATGGAGAACAATCAGAAAATGTTATAGACATATTCAGTCTAATAAATAATGTAGTTACCATTCCAGATGTCTCAACTATTGCAAAAGCTATTCAAGAAAGTTTTAAGAATTTAATTAATATTGCGGGGAATCTAGGTTCAGGTCTTTTGAGATTAATATTCGTATTAGCAGTGAGTTTGATGATTTCTATTGAACCAAAACAATATAAAGAAAATATACTTTTATTAATACCAAAAAATTACCGTAACAAATTTAGAAATATTCTGGAAAAATGCAATATTGCATTAGCAAATTGGACCTTTTCTATGGTCATAAGCTCATTATCAGTAGGTTTATTATCATTAATAGTTTTATCTATATTAGATGTCAAATACGTTGTCTCAAATGCTTTAATAGCAATGGTTCTTAATATAATTCCGAATATAGGCCCAGTTCTTAGTGGTATATTCCCAATCTCAATTGCACTACTAGATAATTTTTGGAAACCACTGGCAGTTTTAGGATCATATGTAATTATTCAAAATATTGAAAGCTATATAATAATGCCATCTATAATGAAGAAAAAAGCAAACCTACTTCCTGGTTTGACATTAATATCACAATTTGGATTTACCTTCGTTTTTGGTCCATTAGGCTTAATACTATCTCTTCCATTAGCTGTAGTAATACAGGTTTTAATCAAAGAATCATTTAAAGATATTTAAAAGCTACTTAATTAATTTTTTATATAAATATGGGTAGGAAAAAAGTATAAAGATAGCTAAGGGATGTTTACCTATAGCAAAATATAGAGAACTAAAAGTAAAATGATCAAATAATATTCTTAGCTCAGTAGAAAGATCTATTAAAACTAAAGAAAATAAAATTATCAAATAGTAATTCAATTTCATAAAATTAGAAGCTTAAGCTCAGTCTTTAAGCAACAAAGATGGAGCCAATAAAATACTTGAATAACTTCCAACAATAATTCCTAATGATAAGGCCAAAGAAAACCAAAACAGCGAGTAAGATCCAAACAAAATTATGCTTAATAAAGGGAAAAGGGTTGTAATACTGGTAAAAGTTGTTCTCCTAAATGATTCGTTTACAGATAATTGAATAGTCTCGTTATAGCCTTCTTCCTTGGATTTTAAATTCTCGCGAATTCTATCAAAAATAACAACAGTATCATTTACAGAATAACCAGCAATAGTTAACAAGGACACCGCAAATAAACTATTTACCTCGACAGATAATATAATTCCCAACCAGGAAAATATACCGAAAACAATTAATAAATCATGGAATAAAGCTAACAATGCAAATAATGCATATTTTTTATCAAACCTGATAGTTATATATAAAGATATTGCAAATAAAGAAACTAACAATGAAGTAACACAATTGGTAAGTAATCTTTTCCCAAGTTTTGGACCTATTAATCTTGAATCCTTACTCTCATAATTTAGAGGTCCAATAATATTATCAAGATTAGTAATAAGATTATTTGATTCTTCGATACTCAAATAAGATGTTCTTATTGAAATTAATTTATTATTATTTTGAAATTGTAATTTAATTTTATTTATAAAGTTTTTATTACTAGAGATCTCTCTTAAATTTTCTAAAACTGAATCAGGGGAAAGATTAGAACATTCTTCTTCACAAACTCTTTCTATTCTTAGTTCATTTCCTCCAACAAAATCCATCCCTAAATTTATAGGTTTCTTATAAGAAGTATTAAATGTTGAATATAAAATTCCTAAAAGACTTAACAAAATAAGAAAAGTTGAAAAACTAATTATCTTTCGTTTATTTTTTATTAGTTCAAGATTGTATTTCATGGGAAATTAAAAAAAAAATTTAATTTGAAAAATTATTCTTGGGTAGATAGAGATTTTTTTCTCTTAAAGATTGATATGTTGTAAAAAATCGCAAAATAGTTTTTGAACAATTTAATGAGGTAAACAAGCTTATTAGAACTCCAATACCTAATGTTGCGGCAAAACCTTTAACAAAATTTGTTCCTAATAAAAACAATATAAAACAACTTAGAAGGGTTGTAATATGACCATCTATTATGGATGAATTAGCTCTTTGAAAACCGCTATCAATAGATCTTGTAAGAGTATTACCATCATATAATTCTTCTCTAATTCTCTCAAATATTAGAATATTTGCATCAACAGCCATACCAATGCTAAGTATAAGACCAGATATTCCAGGTAAAGTCAAAGTTACAGGAATTAAAGAATATAGGGCTAAGTTAAAGAAACCATAAAGTACTAGAGATAGAACTGAAACGAGACCTAAAATTCTATAATTAAAAATCATAAATATACCAACAAAAATTAATCCACATATAGCTGCATAAAGACTTTTTAAAATATTTTCGGATCCCAATAGAGCCCCTATAGTGTTAGTTTCTACTATTTCAATTGGCAATGGCAATGAACCTCCTTTAAGTTGAACTTCTAATTCTCTAGCATTTTCAGCACTAAAATTACCGCTTATTGTTGCTGATCCACCAGTAATTCCAGTATTAGCAAATTGACTACCAACACTAGCTTCACTTATTGATTCGTCATCAAGAATGATAGCCAATAGTTTATTAGTACCAGCAATTGACTTTGTAATTTCTGCAAACTTTTCTCCTCCTGAACTACTAAAAGTTAATAAAACTTCCCAATTACTATTTGTTTGTTCTTGTCTCCTTCCCGCGTTAATAAGATCCTTACCTGATAAATCTGTTTTAATAAATAAATTTGTAATTTCTCTATCAACATATTTTTTGATTTCAATTAACTTCCCATATAAATCATTACTCGTAGATGAGTAATTCAATTCTTGCTCTATCTGTTTAAGATCATCTTGAATAACATTTAAGAAATTATTATCATTTTGACTTTTTTCTGCAAAGGAATATTGTTCAATTAATTTTTTAATACTCAATCTCTGTAGTTGCAGGGTTTTTAAATCTGCAGATGTTCCTTCTTTTTGTGTTCTAAATTCTAATAAAGCAGTCTTACCTAATACCCTTGAAGCAACTAATGGATTTTGTTCACCTGGTAATTCTAAAATCAATTGATCTCTACCAAGGGTTTGCAAATTAGATTCAGAAACTCCTAAATTGTTAACGCGCTTATCTATAACCGAATTAACTGCTTCAAGTTCATCCCTTGTTACCTTACCTTCTTCTTTAATAATTTGTAGTGTAAGTTGAGAACCCCCTTGTAAATCCAATCCCAACTGTAAGGGATAATTTATTAATAGATAAACAGATAATGTAAGTAAAAATATAATAAAAAAAAGCCAACCTTGCCTTCTTTTCATTGCTTATATACTCCCACTAATTAAATCTTCAACTTTTTCAACTATTTGATGTGGTTGGATTATTGTCAAATTCTCAAGATTTCCATTATACGGAGTCGGAATATCTTGACTAGATAATCTAATTGGTCGGGCATCAAGATCATCAAAACAATCTTCTGTTATCAAGGCAATTAATTCTGCACCAATACCCCCAGTCTTCATACATTCTTCAACAATAATTACTTTATTTGTTTTTTTTATTGATTTTGAAATGGTTTTCATATCAAAGGGTTTTAAACTTATTAAATCGATTAACTCAACATCTATTTCTTTTTTCTCCAATTCTTCAACAGCTTTAAGGCAGTGATATCTCATTCTTGAATAAGTCAATAAAGTAATATCTTTCCCTTCTTTTACAACGTCTGCCTGATCTAAAGCGCAAGTATAATCACCCTCTGGTAATTCTTCAGACATGTTGTATAGAAGAACATGTTCGAAAAACAGAACCGGATTATCATCTCTTATAGCTGCTTTCATTAAACCTTTAGCATTTGTAGGTGTACTGCATGCAACTATCTTTATGCCAGGAACTGCATGAAAATATGCTTCAAGTCTTTGACTATGTTCAGCACCGAGTTGACGGCCAACTCCTCCAGGACCTCTAACTACCGCTGGTATTTTATAATTTCCTCCGCTTGTATACCTAAGCATACCCATATTATTTGATATCTGATTAAAAGCTAAAAGCAAAAAACCCATATTCATTCCTTCTACTATTGGTCTTAACCCAGTCATTGCTGCACCCACAGCCATACCCGTAAAACTATTCTCTGCAATTGGAGTATCTAAGACTCTTAACTCTCCATATTTTTCATACAAATCCTTAGTTACCTTATAAGATCCCCCATATTGACCAACATCTTCCCCCATAACACAAACATTTACATCATTTGCCATTTCTTCATCAATTGCCTCTTTCAAAGCATTAAATAATAAGGTTCCAGCCACAATTAATTACCTAATTAATCACATATATAATCCTACCACTTTGAATAATTCAACCTCCTTCAGCGAAGGTTATGAGTAGTAATATTGATAAAATCATTCCAGGTGAAAGCAAAAGTACCAAAAGGCCTAAGTCATGTAAAGACATTCAAAGAAGGTGTTTTCTTAATAATATTGGCAATTCAACTTTTCTTCACAATAAAACTGCGAATAAATACAA
>CACNQS010000015.1 GCA_902622625.1 uncultured Prochlorococcus sp. | reverse complement strand
AACTATTGCTGAACCTGAATTAGGAGAATTTGATGATAATTTTACTTGGTCTGCAATGGTACTAGCTGCTCAAGGAAAAAAAATAAATCAAATATCCATTGATGAAATTAATTGGTTAACTAAATTACGGAGAGGATTAGAAGAAACCCGAAAAGGATTTGTCACTGAATTATTGGATAAATTGGGAGATGATCCTCTTACTCCTGAATCTCTTGATGATTTAGAGACTCTATTAATAAGAGCTGATGTAGGGATTGATTCAACCGATAAAGTTATAAGTTCTCTTAGGACAAAATTAAACGAGGAAGTCGTGGGAGCAGAAGCAGGAATAAAATTCTTGAAGAAGGAATTAAAATTAATTATCGATAAACCAATAAAAAATTCGGGTTCTGATCTTTTAGTTCCTCAAAAGGGTAAATTAAATGTCTGGTTATTAGTAGGAGTTAATGGTGTTGGTAAAACTACTACATTGGGAAAATTAGCATATTTGTCATCAAAAAGTAATTATAAAACTTTGATTGCTGCCGCTGATACTTTTAGAGCGGCTGCAGTAGAACAACTTAAAGTGTGGGGAGATAGAAGTAATGTTGACGTTATATCTAATCAATCAAAAAATGCTGATCCGGCCGCTGTAGTTTTTGATGCAATTAATTCTGCACAAAAAAGAAATGTTGATTTATTACTTGTTGATACAGCGGGTAGATTACAAACAAAAAATAATTTGATGGATGAATTAGCAAAAATAAAGAAAATTATTGATAAAAAGGTCCCAGATGCAATTGTTGAATCATTATTAGTTTTAGACGCTAGTCAGGGACAAAATGGCTTAAAACAAGCAAAAAGTTTCGCCAAATCAGCGGATTTAAGTGGTGCCATTATTACTAAATTAGATGGCACTTCTAGAGGAGGTGTCTCTTTAGCTGTATCTCAAGAAGTAAATTTGCCTATAAGGTTTATTGGAGCTGGAGAAGGTATAAAAGATTTGAGACCTTTTAATAGTTATGAATTTGTAGAAGCTATGCTTGCAGATAAATAAATATTTAATTAATTTTTTTTAAAAACTTAAATTTAATGTTAAAACATATTTATCTAATAAATTTGTTTTGACAAATAATCAAAAAGAAAAAATATTTTCGAATAAATTTGTCCAAAATTTTTTAGAAAATGATTCTAAAGTAACTCTAAAAAATAAATATAAATTTGCTGAAATTGCATCTTCTTTAGCATATTTTTTAAAAACTTTTTCCAATATAAATAAATTACTGGATTATGTATGCTTAATTTTCAAACATATTTTTTCTGAGAATATAATTTTAATTATTCCTTTAAATTACGAGGGGGAGATATGGAACGAAAATATAAAAATTTCTGCTAATTATAAATATTTAACAATTCAAGAAGAGATTAATTCTTTTTTGCATCAATTTCATTTTTCAAAAAATTTTAAAATAAAAGAAATCCTAACTTTTGAAAATGTTTTAAAAAATAAATTTAAAAAATATAAAATTGAAACAAAAAAAATAACATCAAGAGGCAAATGTAGAGGATTTATTTATATTTTTAGTGAAGATATTTCTAGACGGTCGATTACTGAAGATAGTAATTTTAACTTTATTGAAAATTGTCTAGCTGTTGGATTAGAAAATCACTACTTAATAAAAACTAAGAAAAAGCATGAAAATGTAGATAGAGAAATTTCTAGTGGTGCTGAAATTCAATCTCAATTACTCCCCGATTATTGTCCAATTATCCACGGTATAGACATGGCTGCCCACTGTAGACCAGCTCTTCAGCTTGGTGGAGATTACTATGATTTTATGTGCTTAAAGACGAACATCTCTGAAAAAAGGAAAGAAAAATCAAGATGGGCTTTTGTAATAGGTGATGTCATGGGTAAAGGGATTCCAGCTGGTCTTTTAATGACTATGTTAAGAGGAATGCTTCGTGCAGAGGTCCTTACAGGTCTGCCTCCAGATAGAATTTTGTATGATTTGAATCAACTAGCAATAAATGATTTAGATCAATCGCATAGATTTGTGACATTATTTTACTCAGATTATGATCCAAGAACTAGAAAATTGAGATTTGCTAATGCAGCACATAATCCCCCTCTGCTTTGGAAAAATTCAGATCAGAAAATTTTTAAATTAGATGCAAAAGGATTCGTACTTGGACTTCAAAAAGATGCTGAATATCACTGTGGCGAAATCAAGCTTAATCAAAATGATTTAGTTCTTTATTACACAGATGGAGTAATTGATACTTCTAACTCTTTGGGACAAAGATTTGATGAGGAAAGATTAATTAAAACTCTCACAAAATTATGCAAGCAATCTTATACATCCCAAGAAATCTTAAATAAAATATTTAAAAAGTTAGATGATTTTACAGGGCAAAATAGACATCTTGAAGATGATGCCTCGATGGTTATTTTTCAATTGAAATAGATATTTTTTGTCACTTATATAAAAAAATGCTTTATTAGAGATACTTAAAGTTAATAATTGATATGGCAAAAGTTTGGAGTAAAAGGTTTGATAATGAACTTGACCCTTTTATTGAAAAGTTTAATGCCTCAATTGGTTTTGATAGAAAGCTTATTTTAGAAGATTTAGATTGTTCGATTGCTCATGCGAAAATGCTTGGCAAAACAAAAGTTTTATCCTCTTCTGAGGTTTACCAAATTATTAATGGTTTAGGATTAATTAAAATTGAGTATTTGGAGGGTAAATTTTCACCTAGTCCACCTTCTGAAGATATTCACTATTGCATAGAAGAAAAGCTGATAAGTTTAATTGGTGAAACTGGGAAAAAATTACACACAGGTAGAAGTAGAAATGATCAAGTTGGCACAGATATAAGATTGTGGTTAAGAAAGGAGATTGACAATATTGAAATTTTAATAACCGATTTGCAAAAATCCTTTTTAAATCTTGCAAAATCCAATATTTATACCTTAATTCCTGGATATACCCACATGCAAAGAGCGCAACCATTATCTTTGGCTCATCATTTATTGGCTTACATAGAAATGCTCCAAAGAGATCGTGAAAGGTATAAAGAAGTACGCTCAAGAGTTAATATTTCTCCCTTAGGAGCTGCAGCATTAGCTGGAACCAAAATAAAAATAGATAGACATTTCACAGCGGCAGAATTGGGTTTTAAAAAGATTTATAAAAACAGTATTGATGCAGTGAGTGATAGAGATTTTTGTATAGAGTTTGTTTCTGCATCTGCTATATTGATGTCTCATTTAAGTAAAATTTCAGAAGAAATAATTTTATGGGTAACTGATGAATTTTCTTTTGCAAAATTAACCGATAAATGTGCTACTGGAAGTAGCTTAATGCCGCAGAAAAAAAATCCTGACGTTCCAGAATTGATAAGAGGTAAGACAGGAAGAGTGTATGGACATCTCCAGGCATTGTTAACGATGGTAAAAGGGGTACCACTTTCCTATAATAAGGATTTTCAAGAGGATAAAGAGCCAATATTTGATACTGCAGAAACAATAACTTCTTGTATTAAAGCAATGACTATCTTAATTAATGATGGCATTGAATTTAATATTGAAAATCTATCTGATTCCGTAGAAAACGATTTTTCTAATGCTACTGATTTGGCAGATTACTTAGTTAATAAAGATGTTCCTTTTAGGACCGCCTATCAAGTTGTTGGTCAAATGGTTAAATATTGCTTAGAGAGAAAAATTTTATTTAAAAATCTTAAAATTGAAGAATTTAAAAAATTTCATCCCGAATTTGATGAGGATGTTTTTCTAGATCTTAAACCTCTTAATGTCGTTAAATCAAGAAATAGCGAAGGTGGTACAGGTTTTGCTCAAGTAGAAATAGAGGTAAATAATTGGCAAAAAAGATTGTTAAATTGAATCTCAATCATTTTCTACAACAAGGGTATGCTTTGAAGTAGAATAGTAAAGCAATATTATGAGACTACTCATCGTAGTTTTTTTATAAGGTAAATTTTTGTTGAATTTAAAGTGAGTATTTTTGTTGGCAATTTGCCGTTCCGCGCAGAGCGTGAAGATGTTATACAGTTGTTTGCCCCGTTTGGTGAGGTTTTAAATTGTTCTCTTCCCTTGGAAAGGGATACTGGAAGGAAGAGAGGATTTGCATTTATTGAAATGGCAGATGAAGCAATTGAGTCAAAAGCTATTGATGGTTTGCAAGGAACGGAACTTATGGGTAGGCCATTAAGAATTAATAAAGCTGAACCTAGAGGTTCGGGTGGTTCTCGTAGAGGAGGAAGAGCTGGCAACAATGGTGGTTATGGAGGCGGCGGCTACGGCGGCGGCAACAATGGATCTAATAACTCTAATGCTAATAAATCTTCTGGAGCAGAAGGTTGGGAAGACAGAAGTTATGGCAATTCTTCTGATAACTCTGAATATGAGAATGGTAGGAGCAGAAGAAAAAGAGGAGTGTCGAATGAGAGCAATGCTTCAAATGAGGCAAATTAGTAACCCATTTCTTCAAGCTCTGCCGTTAATTTAAATAGATATTCAATATTTAATTCTTTTTTTAAAGATTTATTAGAAATTTGATTTCTCCAAATTTTTGCTTTTGGTATTCCTTCAACTAAATTTATAAGATGTTTACAAATATCCCAAGATTTTCCTCCTTTATTTAAATGCTCTTCAATGTATGGAATTAAGGAGAATATAATATTAGAAGCAGATTTGGGTTTTTTATTTATTCCATAAATCCTTTGATCAATTTCAGACCATCTCAAGGGATGTTTATAAATTGACCGTCCAATCATGACTCCATCAAAATCATTCAAGGCTTCTAATGATTCATCGATATTTGTTAAACCCCCATTGATTTCTATTAATAATTCTGGATTTAATTTTTTTAATTTTTTTACCATATCAAAATTTAGCGGAGGTATGGTCCTATTTTGTTTTGGATTTAAACCTTTTAATATGGCTTTCCTTGCATGAACTGTAAATCTGTCTGCACCAGCTGTTGCGATGATTCTGACGAAATTATTTAAGTTAACGAAACTATCAGCATTATCTACACCGATTCTGTGTTTGATCGTAACCGGTAAGGTGCAGTTATTTTTTAAAGATTCTATACATTGTGCTACTTTTTTAGGTTCTTTCATAAGTGAAGCGCCAAAATTTCCAGAACATACCCTTGGACTCGGACAACCAACATTAAAGTTTATTTCGTCATAACCCCAATCCTGTGCCATTTGGGCTGCTTCTTTAAGGATTTTAGGATCGTCCCCACCAAACTGAATCGATATCGGGTGTTCTTCATCATTAAAATCTAGAAAATTTTCTTTTCTATTGGTATACACTAAACTCTGGGCTACAATCATTTCCGTATACAAAAGAGCTTCAGAACTTATTTTTCTCATTATCATTCTGAAGTGTTTATCAGTACAATCCATCATTGGAGCAATACTTAATTTATGAATATTTTTAATAGAATTGGTTCGTGTGAAATCCATTACTTTTTTTTGATTTAAATATATGAGTCAATTTTTTTCAAGAAGAACTTTTATTCTAATTCCTGCTATGTCAATCTTAAAAATAATCTTTAATCCTATTCAAGTATTAGCATCTTCACTTGCTTCTAAAGATGTTTGGAATTTCTCAAAAGACGAATGGAAATCTAGGCTTAGTCCAGAATCTTATTATATTTTGAGGGAAGAAGGGACTGAAAGAGCTTTTAGCAGCCAATTAAATAATGAGAAAAGAAAAGGGACTTTTAACTGTGCAGGATGCGATTTGCCGCTTTTTCTTTCAGATAAAAAGTATGATAGTGGTACAGGATGGCCAAGTTTTTGGGATTCAATTCAAGGATCAGTAGAAACGAAAGTTGATTTCAAGTTAATTGTCCCTAGAACTGAATATCATTGCTCTAGATGCGGAGGTCATCAAGGACATGTCTTTAATGATGGACCACCTCCCACTGGCAAAAGATACTGTAACAATGGATTAGCATTAAGATTTGTTCCTGACTAAATATTTGTGCGGCCTTCCGCAACTTGTTTTGTGCATCACTTTATTGGAGAATAGTCTTATTAAATTTTAGAAAAATGATTGAAAATCAATCAGACAATATCGATAATAAAGAAAATGATGATTCAAATCAGGATAATGTTCCTGAAGATATTTCATCTACCCAAAACTTAACTACTGAAAATAATGAATCATCTTCTCAAAAAATAGAAGAAATAAATACTCAAGAATTAAAGAATACTATTTCAAATAATGATGCAAGATTAGAACAATTAGAAAAAGAGCATGAAACATTAAAAAATCAATATGTAAGAATTTCAGCGGATTTTGATAATTTCAGAAAAAGGCAGTCTAGGGATCAGGACGATTTAAAAATCCAACTTGTTTCAAAGACTTTAACTGCAATCCTTCCTATTGTTGATAATTTTGAGAGAGCAAGACAACAACTTACACCAGAAAGTGAAGAAGCTCAAGTTCTTCATAGAAGTTATCAAGGATTGTATAAACAATTAGTAGAAGTTTTAAAACAACAGGGAGTGTCACCAATGAGAGTTATTGGCCAGCATTTTGATCCAAACTTGCATGAAGCTGTATTAAGAGAACCTAGTGAAGAGTTTGAAGAGGATTTTATAATTGAAGAATTGCAGCGAGGATATCATCTAGAAGGTAAGGTTTTGAGACATGCGTTGGTTAAGGTTTCTATGGGACCTGGTAAACAAAATTCACAACAGGAAGTAGAAAAGGATACAGTTGAAGGGGATGTTGATTCAGAGGTAAATACTTCTGAAGATGAATAAATTCCAAATTCTTATTTGAGCATTATCTAATGGCTGATTTTTACCAAATACTGGGAGTTTCAAGAGATGCTGATGCGGATACCTTAAAAAGGGCTTATAGAAAATTAGCAAGACAATATCATCCTGATGTTAATAAAGAACCTGGAGCTGAAGATAAATTTAAAGAAATTGGTAAGGCTTATGAAGCATTAGCTGATCCTGAAACAAGAGCTAGATATGATCAGTTTGGTGAGGCTGGCCTTGGAGGTGCGGCAGGAATGCCAGATATGGGTGATATGGGTGGTTTTGCAGATTTATTTGAAACTTTTTTTAATGGCTTTGGCGGACAAAATCCCCAGGGAGGAAGAACCCAAAGAAGAGGCCCACAACAAGGTGATGATTTAAGGTATGACCTTAATGTTGACTTTAAAGATGCAATATTTGGTCAACAAAGAGAAATAAAAATTCCTCATCTTGAAACATGTGAAATCTGTAGAGGAACAGGTGCTAAACCAGGAACCGGACCAAAAACTTGTTCAACCTGTGGGGGTAGTGGACAAGTTAGAAGAGCTACGAGAACACCTTTTGGTAATTTTACACAAGTAGCTGAATGCCCTTCATGTAATGGAGCTGGTCAGATAATTGCAGATCCATGTGTAAGTTGCGGTGGTAATGGAGTAAAGCAAGTTAGAAAAAAATTAAGAATTAATATTCCTGCGGGAGTTGATACTGGTACTAAATTAAGAGTTTCCGGAGAGGGAAATGTTGGCTTGAAAGGGGGTCCACCTGGAGATCTTTATGTTTTTATCAAGGTTAAGAATGATTCAAAACTTAAAAGAGATGGTGTAACTATTTTTTCAGAAATAGATGTGAGTTACTTACAAGCTATTTTAGGCGATACTGTTCAAATTACTACAGTTGATGGAAATGTTAATTTAAAAATTCCAAGTGGTACCCAACCAAATACAACTCTCTCACTTGAGAATAAAGGGGTACCTAGACTTGGTAACCCGGTTGCTCGAGGAAATCATGAAGTTTTAGTAAAGGTAAAATTGCCAACTCGTATATCTGATGAAGAACGAAAGCTTTTAGAGGGTTTAGCTTCTCAATATTCAGATAAAAATATTAATTCTAGTACTGGACTTTTTAGTAAATTATTCGGAAAAGAATCTTAATGACTTTTTTAAAGCATTTGGATCTTAAATCTGTTCCATGCCCTTTAAATGTTGTCAAAATCAAATTAGCTTTGGAGAAGTTATCAAAAAATGAACAGCTCATAGTTGAATTAGATAAAGGTGAACCAGAAGAAATGGTATTAAACAACTTAAAAGAGATGGGATGTTTGTTCAAACAAATTAAAGAAAATGAAAAATTTATAAAAATAAAAATATTAAATGAAAATTAATAATAAATATTTAGGCCTAGTTACGAAAAAATTTAATGACTTTTTTTTAGTTGACGTAAAAAATCAAGAAAACTCTCTAAATTGCGAGAAATTTTTATGTAAGGTTAGGAAGTCTGTAAATTTCAAGAATCAACTAATTTATGTTGGAGATGAGGTAGTAATTGAAAATATTGATTCAAAAAACAAACGCGCAGTAATTTCAAGTCTTAAAAAAAGAAAAAATTTATTAGTTAGACCCTCAGTTGCAAATATTTCTAACATATATATTATTTTTTCCGTTGAAGAGCCAGCTTTAAATTTATCTCAAGTTAATAGGTTCTTGATATCAGCAGAATCTATGGATGTTGAAGTTTCATTGGTTTTGACAAAATGTGATTTAATTTCGGATACAAAAAGGTCTTTTTTAATTGATAAATTTGAGAAATGGGGTTATAGAGCTATAACTTTAAATTTAGAGAAATCTGATGACTTTAATAATTTATTAATTGAGTTAAAGCAAAAAGTGTGCTCAATTTTTATGGGCCCATCAGGTGTTGGCAAAACTACTTTGCTTAATAAGATAATCCCTGGTCTTCAAAATAGTACTGCTCCAGTTTCCAATAAAATTAAGAGGGGTAAAAATACTACTCGAAATGTTGAGTTATTTTCTATATCAAATCAAAGTTACATTGTGGATACTCCTGGTTTTAATATGCAACCTATAGAGGTAAATATTAGCTTGTTGCCAAATCTTTATTCAGAAATATATAAACAGGTAATCGATGAAGGAATTAAGTGTAAATTTCGTAACTGCTTACATTTAAAGGATGAGGGCTGTAATTTAAATAAATCCTTTGAAAGATATTCTTTTTATAAGGAAATGATTGAGTCTTCTAAGAGTCACTATTATCAAAACCAGGAAGATTAAGATTTAATCCACCAGTCAAATCATTCATCTTTTCTTTCATAGTTGTAGTTGATAACTCATGAGCTTTTTGCATAGCTTGTAAAATATTTCTCTCTATTTTCTCTTTATCTGCGTTCAAAATATTTTCTTGTACTTCTACTTTTAAAGGAAGTTGGTTCCCACTTATCCAGACTTTAATCATTTCATCATCACTTTTTCCTTCAATTTCCATATTTTCAAGTTCATCTTGTAATTTCTGCGCATCTTGCTGAATTTGTTTAGCTTTTTTAAAAGCTTCTGTAAGTTGTCCAAAGTTAGGAAGTCCAAAACCCGCCATTTTGTAAAAAAGTTTCTTTAGTTAGGATAGTCAAAACCCATCATTCTTACTTCCGGTTGCAAAAAAATTCCTTTGTTTTGTAGTACTTTTTGTTGAATTACTGTTATTAATTTATAAATATCTTTTGAACTTGCTGAAGAAGTGTTAATTATAAAATTTGAATGTATTGTAGAAATTTCAGCATCGCCAATTTTAAATCCTTTTAAACCCATTTCATCAATTAATTTTGCTGCATAATTATTTTCAGGATTTTTAAAAATACTACCAAAACTTGGTTGATGATATGGTTGTGTTTCAGTTTTTAATTTAAGGTTATTTTTGGTTGTTTGAATTAGTTCTTCTAGATTTCCAGTAGGCTCAAAATGAAGTCTTGCACTAATAATTGTCAAATCATTTTTTTGAAAAGAGCTGAATCTATACTCAAAATTGATATCTTTTTTTTCAATTACAAGCTTTTCATGAGTTTTATTATCTATAACTTTTACGGAAATAAGATTTTTTGCTATCGATAAATTACCTGTGCCAGCATTCATATAAATTGCTCCTCCTAATGTTCCGGGAATTCCAACAGCCCATTCCCCTCCTTGTAATCCATTTTTAGCAAGAGAATTAGATAACGTTGGGAGCATAACACCTGCTTCTGCTTCAACAATTCCTGAATATGGCTCTATCTTTAATGATTTTAATTTTTTTGTACACACAACTAAGCCTTTTATGAAAATATTATTTATTAAAAGATTTGAACCTGCGCCAATTATTTGACATCTTTGTTTGTTTAAATTAGCCCATTTTATTAAATATGAAAATTCTTCAATACTTCTTGGCTCAGCAAAATATTCAGCTACTCCTCCCACTTTGATAGTTGTATAACTACTTAAGTTGTGGTTTTCAGAAAAAATCTTTTTATTCATAAATTAGTTGTCTAGTTTAATTGTGTTTTTCATTTAAAATCGACCAGAAATTATGACAATCACCAGCTCCCATATTCAAAATTAAATCTCCTTTTCGAGTTAATTCGTAAAAATTCTTTTTTGCTTCATGATAATTATTCAAATAACTAACATTTTTATTTTTTTTATAAATCTGATCAGTGATAATTTTTGAAGTAATTTTATCTTCGTTTCCTTCTCCTGCTCCATAAATACTTGTTACATAAATAACATCTGCTTTTGATAATTCTTCAGCGAATTCTTTATAAAATTGTTTTACTCGAGAGTATCTATGAGGTTGAAATAAAGCAATCAATCTACTTTTGGGAGAATCATTATTATGCTTTTGCTTAATAAATAATCTTCCTAATTTAATAGTCTCTTTTATTTCGTTTGGGTGATGTGCATAATCATCATATAAACTTCTTTCATCTATTTGGCCTCTAAATTCAAATCTTTTTTTTGGCAGTTTCAGATATTTTAAGTTTTTCTTAATTTCAATAAAATCTACTCCTATCATTCTTGAAGCTGCTATTGCTGCAGTGATATTAGATAGATTATGTAATCCTGGAATTGGAATATTTAAATTACTGATAAAATTCCCATTTTCATAATATTTACCAATTGTATATTTTGAATTAATTTCAGTCGGAATTATTGCATAAGCTATGTTTTTAACCGTAGCGTTTGACCAGTTAAAATTAGAATAAAAATTATTTCTTGAGTTTTCACAATCAAAATTAAGTAATAATTTTTTACAATTTTGAGCGAAACTTTTAAAAGAAGATATGACTTCACTTAAATCAGAAAAGTGATCGGAATGATCAAAATCAATGTTATTGATTATTCCAATATCAGACATATATTTGTTAATTGTCCCATCAGATTCATCAACTTCAGCTACTAGGTATTTTGTATTTTCTAAATGACAATTAGAGTTATAAATAGGAATTATTCCTCCAGTTATTGAAGAAGAATTATGCGTACATAATTCAAGTATTGTAGAAAGGAATGTACTGGTTGATGTTTTTCCGTGGCTCCCCGCTATCGCCAATGCAGTATACGTTAGCATTAACATTGCAAGTATCTCTGAACGATGTTTTATTGATAAATTTTTTTCTCTGCAGTACGACAATTCCTCATTTTCTGGCTTGATCGCGGAGCTTACAACAAAATTAATCAATTTGTGAGTAAATTTTGAAATTACAAATTCAATATTTTGCCGTACTTGAGAAGTAAAGATTACTGCACCTAATTTCTCTAATTTATTAGTTTCATTGTTTGTAATTAAATCAGATCCCGACACTGAACAACCTTTTTTAAGTAAACCCATTGCTAATGCTGACATCCCAATACCTCCAATTCCAATAAAATGAAAATGACTTTTCAACAGTAATTTTTTATCCAATTTTTATCTTTTACTTAAATCAAAATAACTTCTAGGTAAAATTTTGCTATTTTTTCTTAAAAAAAAAATGTTTTTTTCCTTGAATTAATACAAAACTAGACTTATTTGCTTAATAAATCAAAAAAACCTTACGTTATTGCACAAAATTCAGTATGATCAGCAACTTAGGTTAATCATTTAGAAATTATTAGTTATGACTTTGCGTGTTGCAATTAACGGCTTTGGAAGAATCGGTCGAAACTTTATGCGTTGTTGGCTTAGTAGAGGGGCTTACACCAATATTGAAGTAGTCGGAATTAACGTTACATCAGATCCTAAGACTAATGCTCATTTATTAAAATATGACTCAGTCCTTGGCCAACTTGATGGTGTTGATATTAAATATACTGATGATACTTTTGTAATTAATAACAAGACAATTAAATGTTTCTCTGATAGAAACCCGATGAATCTCCCCTGGAAAGATTGGGGTGTAGATTTGGTTATTGAATCTACTGGAGTATTTAATACAGACGTAGGCGCAAGCAAGCACTTAGAGGTAGGAGCAAAAAAAGTTATCTTAACTGCTCCTGGCAAAGGGGATGGCGTTGGTACTTATGTAGTTGGAGTAAATGCTGATACATATAAACACAATGACTATGATATTTTAAGTAATGCTAGTTGTACAACGAACTGTTTAGCTCCAGTAGTTAAAGTTTTAGACCAAACTTTTGGGATTAACAAAGGTTTAATGACTACAATTCATAGTTATACAGGGGATCAAAGAATTTTAGATAATAGTCATAGAGATCTAAGAAGGGCTAGAGCCGCTGCTACAAACATCGTTCCTACTTCTACAGGTGCTGCCAAAGCAGTAGCACTGGTATACCCAGAAATGAAAGGCAAATTAACAGGAATTGCAATGAGAGTTCCAACGCCTAACGTTTCAGCGGTTGATTTTGTTTTTGAATCTTCTAAATCAGTCACAGCCGAAGAGGTTAATAATGCTCTAAAGGAGGCATCTCTAAGCTCAATGAAAGGCATTATTAAGTATGGAGATGAACCATTAGTGTCGAGCGATTATGCAGGTACCAATGAATCGTCAATCGTAGATAGTGACCTTACTATGTGTATCGGAGATAACCTTGTAAAAGTCCTTGCATGGTACGACAATGAGTGGGGTTATAGTCAGAGAGTTGTAGATTTAGCAGAGATTGTTGCTAAGAATTGGGAGTAACTAAAAGTGTTTGAAAGGAGTGTTATTAAATAATTTGTTTTTTTTATTATCATTAAATTCTATTGATGGTTCACCATCAGCAAAAAAACCAATCTCGTTAATATCTTTATCAAGTTTAGATAAATTTTTCGCCCATTTTTTTGGCAATGAGAAAACCAATTCATAATCTTCACCTCCAAAAAAATAATATTCGTCCCATTTATCTCCTTTAGGCCAATCCTTATCTTTAGGTATTTTCCCATAATTTATAATCGCTTTACAGTTGCTAGCTACTGCTAAATCTTGTAGGGCTTGAAAAAGACCATCACTGCTATCAGTGCATCCTATTCTCCTTATTTTTTTATTGGAACGAGTTTTGAGGAGACTATTTAGAAAATTTGGGTAAACTCTAGGGCGACAAAAATGTTCAATGGATTTAATGATTAATCTTTCGTTAAGAGAAAATTTATTATCGAAATTAATTTTATTTTGTATCAAAAATCCAAGTTTGCTAAGACCATGAATTCCTGTAGTTAAGATTATCTCCCCTGGTTTACATGCGTTTCTTCGTAATTCAAGTTCACCTTGAATTCCAAAGGCCGTAACTGAAATGATTTTTTTATCCCCCTTTGAGCAATCTCCCCCTAGAATCGCGCCGCCATATTCTTTTAATGCTTTATTTATTCCTTTGTATAATTCTTCAACCCAAATCCATTCTGTTCTAGGAGGTAGAACTAGGCTTATAGTAATACCAATAGTTTTCTTGCTTCCACTAGATAATAAGTCAGAGATGTTGCTTACAACTGCTTTCCACCCAAGGTCCCTAGGACAAATAGTAATGTCATTGAAATGAACATTTTCTACCAAAGAATCAGTATTTACAAGTAAATTTTCATTTTTAGTTTTGATTAAAGCGCAATCATCTGAAATTTGGTTTTTAGGCATAAATTTTCCTAGCCTATTTATTAATTCTTTTTCCCCTATATTTTCTAATATTTCTTTATGCATTTAATTTGAGGTTTTCAATCCCTTCTAAAACATCAATTGAAATTATTGTGTCATCTTTAGTTAGCTCTTCTAATATATCAAATCCATCTACAACGTAACCAAAGGCAGCATTCCTCCCGTCAATTAAATTGCGACCCGCTGGATTTAATTCTGCTTCATATAAAAAGAAGAAAAATTGCGATGAGCCATCATCAACTGCGGTACTTGAATGGGACCATCCCAGGGTTCCAAGTGTTGCGAAAGGTAATGTTGGCGTCTCTGTGTAAAGACCTAAATCTTCAAAAGTTTGATTATAAAAAGTATCTTTTTCATCAGGAATTCTAATTTCTAAGGGAACGTGACGTTCTTCATTTGTTTCAGGATCTAAGTAACCAATATCTTCCCCAATTGGATCACCTGTTTGCAGTACAAAGAATTCTTCTGCTCTGTTGATAGGTAAATCTTTGTAAAACTTTTTTGAAGATAAATCTATAAATGCTCCTGCTGTAAGTGGCGCGTTAAATCCATCCACAATAGCTTGCATATCACCTTTGGAAGTTTTTATATTGACTTTTGCTCTGCCAAGTAATCTTGGCAAATTATCAAATTCATGGGGAATAGAGTATGGAAATTCATCTGGGAGAAAATATTCTTCTAATCCACCTATTTTATCTAAAGCATCTCTTCGGGTCGCTATAAATGAATATTTATCCTTTGATTTTGAGAAATCTTGAAGACTATCAAAATTTTCTTTGAGCTCTAAAAATGTTTTTTCAGCAATTTTCTTTTTATCGTTTGGTAATTCTTGAATAATTTTACTCTGGTATTTTTTTAGTAAAGATTGACATTTTGTAACAGTTTTTGTAAGAGCAGGCCATCTTCCTCCTCTTACAAGGTCACTAGTGTCTTCCAATTTATGTTGAAGTTCTTGCAACTCAACTTGCTTGATAGGGAGTGCGTTTCTGAGGATTGCACTAGGGTCTTTTACTGCATTTCCAGTAGGTAAATCAGCTAATACTTGAGTAGGTTTTAAGAGAAAAACCTGTAAAATTACAATCGATAGAATTAAGAAAAGTTTGTTCTGATTTGATAAGAATTTTTGCATAGCACTCTTGCAGGTTTATGATCCTTGGGGATGTAATACAGGAATGATTTCCAGTAACGATTTTCGCACAGGTACTACCATCGAATTAGATGGACAAGTTTGGCGTGTTGTAGAATTTCTACATGTCAAGCCTGGCAAAGGTTCTGCTTTCGTGCGAACAAAATTAAAATCAGTTCAAAGCGGCAACGTGGTTGAAAAAACTTTTCGAGCCGGAGAATCAGTACAGCAGGCTATCCTTGAGAAGTCTAACCTGCAGCATACTTATGTGGAGTCTGGTGATTATGTTTTTATGGACATGACAAGTTTTGAAGAGACAAGACTCAACTCTGAACAAATTGGTAAAGGTGCAAAGTATTTAAAAGAGGGAATGGAGGTTAATGTAATTTTTCACAATGGTAAAGTTTTAGAAGTAGAACTTCCAATATCTATTACTTTGAAAGTTACAGAGACTGATCCTGGAGTTAAAGGTGATACTGCTAGTGGGGGCACTAAACCAGCTATTCTAGAAACAGGTGCTCAAGTTATGGTTCCTTTATTTATTTCTGTTGGAGAAATGATTAAAGTTGATACTCGTAATGACAGTTATCTTGGACGTGAAAATTAATGGCTATGAAATTAGATCATGATGACTTAGATCGCTTAATAGAGAAAATCTCTACAAGTGATATACAAGAGTTCTCTCTAGAGGGAGAAGATTTTAAACTCGAAATAAAAAGGAACGTATTTGATCAGAATCAAGTTATTAATAATTTAGTTTCTAACACTTCATTTGATAAGCAGACAATTGCTAATCAAAAAACTTTTAATGATAATCTCCCAGTTGTTAATGAGCCTGAAGCGCCTCAGGTTGCGCCCCCAGGACGTTCTGATCTAACTGAAATAACTTCTCCTATGGTTGGGACATTTTATAGGGCTGCAGCGCCTGGTGAAGAGCCATTTGTTGAAATAGGGAATAATGTTAAGGTTGGTCAAACTATTTGTATTTTGGAAGCAATGAAATTAATGAATGAAATTGAATCTGAATTTAATGCTGAAATAGTAGAGATTCTCGTTGAAAATGGAACACCAGTTGAATTTGGTCAAGTTTTAATGCGTGTTAAGCAATCTTGAATTGATAGTCAATTCAATGGCAGCCTTAATAGCTTCAATCATGCTCTGAGGTTGAGCAATTCCTTTGCCAGCAATATCAAATCCTGTTCCATGATCTGGAGATGTTCTTATAAAAGGTAAACCGATTGTGGTATTTACTGAGTAATTAATAGCTATTACTTTCATTGGTATTAAACCTTGATCATGATACATAGCAAGAATGCCATCATGCTTTTCAGCATTTTTGTCATTCCATGCTTTTACCGAAGAATTCCAGCAACTATCTGGCGATAAAGGGCCAAATAATTCAATATCTCTATTCTTTTTATTCCAAGTAATTAATGCATCATTCAGCCAATCTCTCTCTTCATTACCTAAGATACCCTCTTCGCCGGCGTGAGGGTTTAATCCTGCTATTTTTAAACTAGGTTTGTCAGTATAAGTATTACAAAAATCTTTGAAAAGATCCAATTTAGAGTGGATTAATTCTGTAGTTAATGTCTTGGGTACCTCAGAAAGGGCTATGTGGGTTGTAGCTAGTAAAGTATTAAATCTCCAACCTGTAATTGGTGATTTTGCTGTGAATAACATGCCAACGTTTTTTACTCCACATAATTTTGCTAATACCTCAGTTTGACCAGAGAAGTAATGACCTGCTAGAGACCAAGATTTCTTGCAGATTGGTCCAGTTACAAGTGCTGAATTGGGGGATTGTTTTACAATTTCTATTGCTTTTATTAAATATTGGAAACTTGAATCACCGTAACTTGATTTAGTGTCATTATCTGATGAAGGAATTTTGAGATCATGTATATTTAAATTTTTAGGATTTGCAAGGTTGTCTAATCCTAAGGATCTAAGTGAATTGTATGTATTTTGCAGATTTTTTTTTGATCCAACTAGTATATAGTCAATATTTTCTGGTATTTCATTAGAATAAAGCGCTTTTAAGATTATTTCAGGCCCAATACCTGACTCATCTCCTACGCTTAATACGACCTTCAATATTTTATTTGTATTTTGAAAATTCATAAAAAGTTTTAAGTTTATTTTTTTAACTATTCAGATAGCAATTTTTTAAGCCAATTTTATAGTTTTTATAAATCAGTTTATATCCGAGTGTTTCGCATAAAAGTTTGTTCGAAATTCTTCTATTTTCCATCCAAAAAGATTGAGCGATAGGTGATAATTCATCTTTTGCATCCTCAAATAATATTGGTTTTGGCATTGTTAAACCAAGTAAATCGTAGCAATACTGAATAACTTCTATCTGAGAACAGGGCTCATCATCTGCAACATTAATGATTTGGTGAAACTTTAAACAATTTTTATTTTGTAATAAATAAATAATCGCATGTGTAATATCAGCAACATGTACTCTGGAAAATACTTGAGCTTTTTTTAAGATAACTCGAATTTTTTGATTTTTGATTGCTTCAAAAGTGGATCTTCCTGGTCCATAGATCCCAGGTAATCTAAAAATTTGCACGGGTAAATTGGATTCAATCCATTTTTTTTCGCAATTTAATCTATTATAACTCCTTTTTTGAAAAGGATTAGGCTGATCTATCTCAGAAACCCAAGCACCTTCAGTGTTTCCATATACTCCTGTGGTAGATAAATATCCAACCCATTCAAGGGGTAAATCTTGTAGTTTACTTCGAAGGCTTTCTAGTACTGGATCATTTCCATTTTTGTCTGGAGGTATGCAACTAAGAATATGCGTAACTCCATCAAAGATTTCTTTATCAGGAACGACTCCTTTTTCACTGTTGAAAATAAAACTATTTGGATCTTTCTTGGCAGATCTTGAGCTTGTTAAAACAGTGCAACCTAATTTTCTAATAGTTTTTGCAAAAAAACTACCACTAAAACCACATCCCAGGATTAAAAATTTATTTTTATTTCCGAGTATACTTGCAGTTTTCTTCATGCTTGGTTAAAGTAGTACATATGTATTAATAAATGATGAAGACAGCTTTTGAGTCCGATTTAAAATCCAAAACTTTCAGTATTAATAAAAGTTGCCCCCTTCTTGTAGAGAAAGAAGTAAGTTTAGTTAGTTCTAAATTCTACCAAAAGTTATTTGTCTTTCTTATTTCATTTTCGACATTTTTAATATTCCCAGAATCGCCAAAAGAATTGGAAAATATATGTGAGAGTTATAACTCTAGAAAAATATGTAATGTTTGGTAGTCAAGCTGCTTTATATTCTGATTCATCTTTTAAGTAATTTTTATTTTTTACCTTAAAATTAGGATTAGCCCATTGTAGTAATCTAATAGCTAATCTTAAATCTCCTTCTAACCAAGCTCTTATAGCCATTGCTCTTCGGGGATCATAAAATTTTTGCCTTCTATACCAATACAAGGCATTTTCATCTGATTTATCTCCATTACATGAAAGACATGCAGGGACGCAATTTTCTGTAGTACTTAAGCCTCCTTGGCTTCGAGGTATTACATGATCAATAGATTCAGATGGTTTTCCGCAATATATACAACTTTTGCCTGTAAACTTATGGATAGATTTTCGCCATTGTCTTAATCTGAACTTAGGACATAAATCCTCTAAAAACACCGCATCATTAATATGCATTCAGAATAATGATTTAAATAAATAATCGCTTGAATATAATAAAAGTCAACATTGATTTATGCTTTTTAGCCTAAATTTGCCAGTAAAAATATGATTTAGTGCGTTTAGATACAAAAGATTATTTATTAAATTTAGAACAAATTATTATATTTTGGAAACCTTAATTAATAACTATATCTATCAAGTGTTTCATCATCAAAATTTTCAGAAATTTCGTTATTAGTTTCTTCTAATTCTTTTTCTAATTCTTTTCTTTTCTTTTCTCTTTCTTTTGCTTCTTTTTCTTTTCTTTCTTCTTCTTTTTCTAAATCTCGTATTAGTTTTCTATTTGGATGAAGTTTATCTAAATATTCAACGCAATAACTAAATTTTTCTTTTTCTCTAATAACTGTTTCAGTAATTTGCGCTGCTGCATTTTTAGGTGAAACTTTGAATAATCCTCCCTTTTGTTTTTTTATATATGCATAAGCTGCGTCCCAACTGCTTTCATGGTCATTTCCGCCATCTCTCATAGTACAAAAAATTTCTGCTCCAAATGAACTTGCATTTACTTTTGACGTAGTAAGGGTTAAAGCGGTGCAAATTCCAAACGCTAATAGTATTATTTGTTTATTCTTTAATCTTTGCATTAGGCTTTTGTCTTCTATTTAAAAATATCTTTTATTATGAATATGTCTATAGAAATTTAAGATTTAATTACGCCAAATATACTCAAGAACTTTACAACTAAAGGAAGAATTAAGAGTACAGTAATTAATCTTACGGCGTGTAAAGTTGCCACAGCGGGTCCCACTCCGTATTCAGACCCTACAAGACTCATTCCGCTAATTCCTCCAGGCGCAGCTCCTAGAATTGTTGTAATGATATCTATTTTAAGTAATCTACTTGTCCATAATCCAATTGCTAATCCAGTAATAACTAAAGTAAAAGTTATTAATATGGCTGGCTTCCATAAGTTTTGAATATCAACTAATGAGTCTTTTGTTAATGATGTACCAATGACTGTTCCAATTCCGATTTCTAAAATTGTTCTTGTGCCGATTGGCCACTCTGCGATGTCGACTTTGCCACTTATGCTAAGTATGCTTGCGCCTATTAAAGCACCTGCTAGAGGAGCTGCAGGAATACCTGTTTTTAGAGCTAAAGCTCCAAAGATGCAACCTGCAAAAAGATAATAGATTAAATTTATGTTAGGCATAAATCTCAAGGATGTTTGACCATAATATTAGAAAAATTTTTTTTTGTTTAAGTTTATAGTCAAATAATATTTTTAGTTTCCTCTCATAATGTCCCCTTTTGTTGGCATAATATTAATTAAGTAGTGTATTTTTATGTCTTCACAAATTTCATACAAAGATAATAAAAACCGCATAAAGAAAAAATTATCTTTTTTTGAGGGTGGCCATCAACTCGAAAAGTTAGAGTTTGCTCTTGCAATAGCTCAAACCAAAGGTGATGAGAAAAAATCAATAGTTCTTAGAAAAAAGATTGTTGAATTAGGCGGAAATGTTGAGGAGCCAGGTACCTAACTTAATTGCCCTCTAAACATTTTGATGCAACAACTAATGCTTCACCAGCTTGTTGGGCTGAAATTTTACCGAGGATTAGAAGCGTATTACTAATAGCAGAAACCACCGTAATAATATCTCTATCATTGACGTACCCTAGGTGCCCCACTCTGAATATTTTTCCCTTCAAATGATCTTGACCACCGGCAAGTAAAATATCAAAGTTATTCTTTATTGTTTTTCTAAATTCTTCAGCATCAATTCCTTCGGTTTTTATCGCAGTAATCGAAGGACTTAAATATTTTTCATCAGCAAATAATTTTAGATTTAAAGCCTTTACTGCATTGCTCATTGCTAATTTGTGTTTTTTGTGTCTTAGGAAAATGTTATCTAAGCCTTCTTCTTTCATCATTTTTAAAGCTTCATCTAAAGCAAAAACTAAATTAACTGCTGGGGTGTATGGATTACTGTTACTTAAAAGGCTTTTTCTATAGGATTTTAAATTTAAATAAAATTTTGGTAAATTAGATTTTTCTACAGCTTCCCATGCTTTTTGGCTCATCGATACAAAGCTAAGCCCTGGAGGTATCATATATCCCTTTTGTGATCCTGAAGCAACAATATCTAATTTCCATTCATCTACTGGTACATTACAAGCTCCAATACTTGTAACGCAGTCAATAATTGATAAAGCAGTGTTGTGCGCGCGAATATATGTACTAATAGTTTCTAGATCATTAATTACACCTGTTGAGGTTTCGGAATGAGTCAAAATAACCGCCTTTATTTCTTTTTGTTTATCTTCCTCTAATACCTTTTTGAATTCTTCTGGATCAAGTGCAGTTCCCCATTCAGAACAAATTTTTATTACTTCCAGACCAAATTCTTTAGCAACTTTTACCCATCTTTCGCCAAATTTTCCATTTTCTCCACAAATTACTTTATCGCCTCTACTTAAGGTATTGATAATGCCAGCCTCCATTGCGGCAGTCCCACTACCAGTGATTGTGAGAACATCATTTTGAGTTTGATGAAGCCACTTTAAATTTTTAGTAGTGCTCTCTACGATATCTTGGAACTCTTTACTGCGATGGCCAATTGGATGCTTACTTAATGCTTGTAAAACTTTTTCTGGAACTGGTGTGGGTCCAGGAATCATCAATGATAATTTTTGTTGTATGGCCACTTTTTGTTAAATAGGTCATTCTTAGATTAGTTCTCATTATATATTTTTCAATTACTTGATTTGAAAAAAGGATTTTCTTTACCTGTGTGGGTTGCTGGAGCTGCTAGGTCAGCATTAAAAAAACTAGTAGGGTTACCATTTGAGAATTATGAACTAATAAAAATTCCTAATGAAAAAAAAGAAATAAAAATCGAGATTCATTCTGTTGGTTTATTTAAAGATGACTCGCATGCATTAGGAATTACCTTTGCAAAGTCTGGCTTAGATCTTGATATTACACAAAACTTAGAAGTATGGACAATAGCCTCTTTAGAAAAAATTTCTGTTAATAATCCTGTTCAAACAAATCCAATAAATATTATTGCAGGTTCTGGTGTAGGAATAAAAGCAGATACATCAGAGATATGTATCTCTAATTTTGCAAAAGAAGTTTTATATGAAAATTTATTAGATAGTATTCCTGAGGGCTTTAATTTGCAATTAGAAATTATTTTCCCAAATGGGGTTTTTTTGGCTGAAAGAACTAGTAATAAATCATTTGGTATTGTGGATGGATTATCTATTATTGGTACTTCTGCTGAGACTTATTCGAGTGCTTCACCTGATCAATTAGAAGAGGCTAAAAATAATCTAGCAAAGTTAATTCAAAATGATTTTAAAGGGAAAGTTGTTTTTGTTATTGGTGAAAATGGTTTAAATTTGGCCAAAACTTATAATATTAATTTGCCAATTATCAAAATTGGAAATTGGATAGGCCCATTATTAGTTGATGCTGCAATAAAAAAAGTTAAAACTGTAATTCTTTTTGGTTATCACGGGAAATTAATTAAATTAGCAGGCGGTATTTTTCATACACATAATCATTTAGCTGATGCAAGAATTGAGATTCTTGTTTATTTAGCTGTTCAAGAAAAGGTGCCACCAGAAATAATAGTTGAATTATCTCAGTTAGATAATCTTGAAAATGCATTACTACTTCTTGAAAGATTGAATAAATCTTTAGCTGATAAATTATTCAAGAATTTATCAAATACGATCGAAAAGCGCTCTTTTGCTTATGTAAATAGGTATGTAAAAACTGATATGGAAATCGCATCAATCATTTTTGATAGAAAAAGGAAAATAAGGTGGGCTGGAATTTACGGCAATAAGTATATTTCTTATTTTCAATGAGATTTATTTGTAATTCATTATGCTTTTGTCAAAAAATTGAGTTAACTTTTATACATGAGTCAAATATCGTTAAAAAAAGAACGTGATCCTTCAATATTAATTTTGGATTTTGGATCTCAATATTCCGAATTGATTGCAAGAAGAATTAGAGAAACTAATGTTTTTTCTCTTGTAGTAAGTAATTTCATTTCAATTGAGGAAATTAATAATATTCATCCTAAAGGGATCATTTTGAGTGGAGGCCCAAATTCTGTATATGAACAAAATGCTCCTAGGTGTGATGAAAAAATTTTTAATTTAGGAATTCCTATTCTTGGCATTTGCTATGGAATGCAATTAATGGTCAAAGAACTTGGAGGATCTGTTATTTCAGCAACCAAAAAAGCTGAATATGGTAGAGCACCAATAAATATAGACCAAGAATCTGAACTCCTTTCTGATGTAGAAGATAAATCTATTATGTGGATGAGTCATGGCGATTCTATTAATAGTTTGCCTGATGGATTTAAAAAAATTGCTCATACTGAGAACACACTCCATGCAGCAATATCAAATGATATAAAGAAATTATTTGGTGTACAATTTCATCCTGAAGTTATTCATTCAGAGTTTGGGATGACGGTAATTAAAAATTTTGTTTATAAAATTTCTTGTTGTACGGCTGATTGGACAACCGAAACCTATATAGAGGAAACTATTCCCAGGATAAGAGAGCAAGTTGGCAATAAAAAAGTTTTGCTTGCCTTGTCTGGAGGAGTTGATTCCTCAACTCTTGCTTTTCTTCTCAATAAGGCAATTGGCAATCAGCTTACATGCATGTTTATAGACCAAGGTTTCATGAGAAAAGGTGAACCAGAGTTTTTAATGAATTTTTTTGATAACAAATTTCACATAAAAGTTGAATATATTAATGCAAGGGAAAGGTTTATTTCTAAATTAAAAGGGATTACTGATCCAGAACAAAAAAGAAAAATTATAGGTGAAGAATTTATAAGAGTATTTGAAGAAGAAAGCAATAGATTGGGACCTTTTCAGTATTTAGCCCAAGGTACTCTTTATCCTGATGTTATTGAAAGTGCTGGTACTAATATTGATCCTAAGACTGGTGAAAGAATAGCTGTAAAAATAAAAAGTCATCATAATGTTGGTGGATTGCCAAAAGATTTGCAATTTAAATTAGTTGAGCCGTTAAGAAAACTTTTTAAGGATGAAGTTCGAAAAGTCGGAGCTGCTTTAGGTTTGCCTGATGAAATTATAAAAAGACATCCATTTCCGGGTCCTGGATTAGCTATAAGAATTTTGGGAGAGGTAAATAATCAAAAACTTGTTTGTTTAAGAGATGCAGACTGGATAGTAAGAGACGAAATCAAAAAAGCAGGACTTTACAATGATATTTGGCAAGCTTTTGCAGTATTGCTACCTGTTAAAACTGTAGGAGTGATGGGAGATAAAAGGACTTATGCATGGCCAATAGTTTTACGTTGTGTATCAAGTGAGGATGGTATGACAGCAGATTGGTCAAAAATTCCTTTTCAGATTTTGGAGAGGATTGCAAATAGAATCGTAAACGAAGTGGATTCAGTTAATAGAGTTGTTTATGATATTACAAGCAAACCTCCTGGAACTATTGAGTGGGAGTGACGGAAAATTGCTTTATTTCATCAAAAATGGAACTAGTAGGTTTGTCACGGGTTTGTCACAGGATTTCTCACCTCAAGGAAGTCAATGATACCAATGACTTTGAAGCATCAAAATTTGGTGGAACCATTGAGTGGGAGTAGTTTCTAGGGGTTAATTTTTCCTGTAATCCTTGTTATAATAAGTATTGTTGTGAAACTTATCTCAAATACCTAATCTGATAAAAATCTTGGACCAATAATTAGCGAGTATCGCTTTGTTATCTTTTGAAAAGTGAGGACTGATGTCGCTATATAGAATGCCCCCATCACGGTTGACAGCACTGCATTGATCTTCGTCGCATAGTTCATTGTGAGGGTCGACAAATAAAGTAGATCTAGATTTATTGGCGATCTCATTAAAAATATTATTCAATCCAATTCGATCGTCAATGCTTGTTTGGATGCCCACAGTGCATCTCTCAATCATTCCTCTTCGCACTACTTCATGAATATAATTTACATCGAATGCGCAGACTTTGGGGATATCTCCAATTAGGATAAGAGTTGCCTTCTTCTGGTCGACGATTTGGGACAGAGCAAGCAAATTATTATGTAGAAATTGCAGTTCTTTATAATTTTGTTTTCGCGGCGATCCATCAAATTTGCCAACAGTAAATCGGTCCCTTGCAAGACTTATTAGCAGGTAATCTCCTGCCTTGAGGTGTTTGTGAAAAAAGTTTTTGTAAGCATTGCCAGCGTTTTTGATGCAAATTTTTTTAGTACCGCACCCATCACGGCCATTCAAATATCTCATCAGTCCATACTCAACAAGTGTGTTGATCGCAAACTCTGATTTTGTTTTCTTCAAAGCATTACTGATACTCCAGTGGTGATTTGAAGCATGACTATCTCCGATAAGAAAGATGTTTTTTGTGTTTTTTCCTTGGGGTACGAGACAATCTTGGAAAGCGTTCTCAATTCTTTGGGGTAAATGACAATAAAAATCTTGCTGAGGTATACCAGGTTTGATGTAGTAAGAAGGTGGATAAATCTTTTCGCCTACAGATAACAACAAACTTTTTGCTGTTGTTTTTGGTATTAGCGCAATCGAAAGTGCTGTTATTATGAGTGAACTTCCACCAACGACCAACGTCTTCCATCTTTTTCCAAACCAATTACCTTTACGAAGTGGCGTTTCAATTTTTTGATATGAAGCGATAGCAAGACCAAACATAAGTGCGATTTGGAAGGGAATCGACCACCAATGAATACCAATAGTCCATCTACTAATTGAAAGAACCCCCCAGTGCCATAAGTAAAGTGAATAAGAGATCAAACCTATGTAAACGACTTTAGGACTTGTGAGAAATTTATATGCTGTTGTTCCTTTTTTCAAAGAAGCGATGAGGACCAAAGAAAGAACAACCACTGTCACTGTCGATGTTGCTGCTAATGACATAGGTAGATACATCACTCCAATGATGCATGCCAGCACTAAAATAGAAGGTACTTTCTCAAGGAACTGTTCAATAGATTTTCTTTTTTGAAAACTAATAAATAATAAACATCCTGATGCCATCTCCCAGAATCTTGTCGGCATCAAGAAATACGCTGCAGGTTGGTTAGTTTGATAGAGATAGAGAAATGCAATTAGCGAAGCAATCGTAAGTGCCCCAACTATTAGAAAAAGGTTACGAGCACCATTTTTGGTTTGTCTTCCAAATCCAGAGAACCAAATTAGAAATGGGAATAGGATATAGAACTGCTCTTCAACACCAAGAGACCAAGTGTGTGTGAATACATTGAGTGTTGTTGATTGTGCAAAGTAGTCAGTTGATCTTTGTAAGAGAAATATATTAGATAAACCAAATAATGATGTTATACCTGTTATCAAAGAAGTGTCTGCAATTGGATTGAATAAGCAGATTGCAATGCTCATAATCAATACAAAAACTGAAAGTGCAGGGACTAATCGCTTTATTCTTCTTTCGTAAAATCCACTGATGAAGTCCTTGAAATTTTTACTCGGTCTTTGATAAAGAGATGATGTTATGACAAATCCTGAGATAACAAAAAAGATATCTACTCCGAGGTATCCATTTGGCAATATTTCTTTGTTGAAGTGATTTATAATAACAGCGATTACTGCGAATGCTCTTAGACCATCAATCTCTGGACGATAGCGACTTTTTGCAGATATATTATTTTTCTCCATATCGGAGGACATCAAAATCTAGTTAATAATTATAATTTTATGGTGTATAATCTAATTTTTCAAAAGCATTATATTTCTCTTCTCAATTTTTAGTATTTTCTTTTTATATTTATGTATTTTATCTGTGAATTCTAAATAAGTTTTAGATTCTTTAAAAATAAAACCAAATTTGGGTAGATGTAATACTTATTAGCATAATCTGTAATATGATCATCGTCCCAATATAATAATTTTCCTTTTTTGTCTAAGACAGAACATTTTTCATCGCATAAGTATGATACTGGATCGTAGATTTGAATACCTGGGTCTAGGAACTTATAAACTAACGCTCTTGCCTTTTGCTGTTTTCTAATAACCTCTTTTTTTTCTATTGAGCATAAAGCATTTGGTTCTTGACGAAACCATTCCTTACTGCATATATCTGGCAATATATCAAACTCTGGCGATGGAAGAATAAGAATTAAACTTACCCCTTTTTGGGATAAATTCTCGAACAAATGATTGATTTGTTTAATGGAATGTTTACTGTCTAACCATGGATTCGGAAGAGATCTACCCTTCGATGAGGTTGGGTAGCGGTTTGAAATGATTACTATATCGCTATCAGAAGCATTTTTCAGTAAATGTGTTTCTACCTTTTTTTGGATATCAAAATTGGCTGGTTTTTTTTTACAATATTGAGATATAAATTCATTTTGTTGGAGAGGAAAATTGCACCAACCAGTAGTGATACTAAAAATTCTAATGTCAAAATTCTTGTGAAATAGGTATGCTGTTTCACGGTAATGATTGGCATGAGAATTTCCTAAAAAAAAGATAGTTTTTTTGCTATCACTTTTAAGATGACATTTACTTAAATCGAACTTATTATTACAATTCTTACTTGAAAACTCTGGAGATAAATTGGGTAATATGAAATTATTCCTTGCATATGAAGAAGAATTTTCAGTACCTGTAAAAAGTTTTTCTTTTAGTGGTCTTTCGAGAGCAAAAAGACCACCAGAAAGCGTAACCATAACCCCACTCCCAGCTAATAGGGTTTTCCATCGATTCCCAAACCAGTTAGCTTTACGAAGTGGCGTTTCAATTTTTTGATATGAAGCGATAGCAAGACCAAACATAAGTGCGATTTGGAAGGGAATCGACCACCAATGAATACCAATAGTCCATCTACTAATTGAAAGAACACCCCAGTGCCATAGATAAAGTGAATAAGAGATCAGACCTATATAAACGACTCTTGAATTGGTGAAAAATGTATATGATCCTGTCCCTTTTTTCAAAGAAGCGATGAGAACTAAAGAAAGAACAACCACTGTCACTGTCGATGTTGCTGCTAATGACATTGGTAAATACATAATCCCGACTATCAGTCCCAGCACTAAAAGCGGTGGCACCTTCTCCAGAAATTTTTCCATATATGCTCTTTTTTGAAACGTAATAAAAAGGAGACACCCTGCTGCCATTTCCCAAAACCTAGTTGGCATTAGGAAATATGCTGCTGATTGGTTGGTTGGATAGAGATATAGAAATCCAATCAGCGATGTAATCGTCAGTGCCCCAACTATTAGAAAAAGGTTACGAGCACCATTCTTAGTTTGTCTTCCAAATCCAGAGAACCAAATCAGAAATGGGAATAGGATATAGAACTGCTCTTCAACGCCAAGAGACCAAGTGTGTGTGAATACATTGAGTTCTGTTGATTGTGCAAAGTAATCTGTTGATTGTCTGAGTAGGTATAGATTTGATA
>CACNQS010000014.1 GCA_902622625.1 uncultured Prochlorococcus sp. | reverse complement strand
TTATCAGAATCAGTATTAGTCATTATTATCTATAGTTCGTAATCAAAATTTTCTAAATACTATCTATTTATATCAAATAATTATGACAATTAAATTGATTGTAATCTCCTTAAAACTCCATTAATAAATTTTCTTCCTTGCAAATCACTATATTTATTAGCCAAATTAACAGCCTCATCACAAGCAACAGCGACAGGTGTGTTCAAAAAATTGATATCCACGTAAGCAAGACGCAGAATATCCCTATCAATTCTTGGCAATCTTTTTAATCTCCAGCCATCCATTACTTGATCAATATCAGAATCAATAGTTTTAAGATTATTAACTATATTACAAATCCTTTGATTTACATCCTCTCTAATATCTATTTGACCGCTAGAGACAATTAATTTTGGAAAGTCTAAAGTGACAGAGAGTGTATTCATTACGGTTTCAATTTTTGTAAGAGATTTTTTTAACTCATCTCGAACATTTGAATAAGAGGAATCAACACCTTCTTGCAATTCACTATCTAATATTTTTTGTGAAGCATTTTCTAACTCTGACTCGCAATTATCTAATTCCTCTCTGCAATGGTTTATTAGAGAATCCAAAGCAGATTCAAAAATTTCTTCTATCTGAAATTTATTTAATTTAAAATCACCTTTATCTTTTATGAGGCCAAGAGAAATTAAAGATAATTCTCTAGAAAGGGATCTATTATGCATCAATTAAGAAGAAGTATTAGTGGAAGCTCGTAATTGAGAAAACAATTTTGAAAATGTTGGATTTGTGGTGTTATTTTTCTCATCTGGATTAACTATCCCAGCAGAAATTATTGTTCTAAAAGCATCTTCAACAGAAATATCCAAATCCTTAACAGAAGACTCAGGAACGAGTGTATACCAACCAGTGGTTGGGTTTGGTGCTGTAGGGATAAAAATACTAAGTAACTTTTCTTCCAATTCTGGCTGTAAAGAAGGTCCTACATCTCCAGTTACAAAACCTACACTATATAGTCCCTCACGTGGATATTCAACTAGAACAACTCGTCTAAATCTATTAGATTTATTACTTAAGAAAGTTTCTAGTAATTGTTTAAGAGTTTTATAAACCGCTCCAGCTACTGGGATTTTTGATAAAGTACCCTCGCCAAATTCTAACAACCATCTTCCTACAAAATTTCTCGCCATTAAGCCTATAAGCAAAATAGCTAATAAAGGAACAGTTAAACCTAAAGTGAGATTAATTAAATCTTGTAATAAAGGATTTAAATTAATAAAAGGATTTAGTTGCTTTGGGACTGAAGTAACTAACGTTAAAACAAATTTACTAACTAATGATGACAACCAGATTGTTGTTGCTAAGGGTATAACAACTAACAACCCAGCAATAAGATCATTTTTGAGATCTTGCTGAAGCCTAGATCCTAAATTCGAATCTTGATTTTGATTAGATTCAACCAAAATAACGTTTTAACTATATTAACTTTACTAATAATTTAACTGTTTTTACTAAGTTAGGATATATTTTTCTTAAATATATCTATTTTATTTATAAGTTTTTTCTCCCAAACATAACTTAAAAAAGAAATGCTATAAAGAAAAAGAAATGATTGATACGATTCAAGACAAAAAAGAAATAAGTAGAAAATTAAAAGAAAGAGCTATTTTTGAAGGGTTTACAGTTGCCGGAATAGCTTCAATCCCAGGTAGTTCGCGCGTAAAATTAAGAACTAATGCATTAGAAAGATGGTTATCAAATAATTATCATGCTGAAATGAAGTGGATGGAAGCAGAAAAAAGAAAAAATATAGGATCACTTTTGGAAGATGCAAAAAGTGTTTTAAGCGTTGGATTTACTTATATTAATTCACAAAACAGTAACAACAATTTCCTCAAAGTAGCTAAATTTGGCCAAGGTGAGGATTATCATAAAGTGATTCACAAAAAATTAAAGAATATTGGTAAATGGATCGACATAGCAATCCCTGATTGCAAATGGAAAATATGTGTTGATACCTCTCCTCTTCTTGAAAAAGCATGGGCAGAAGAAGCAGGAATTGGTTGGATAGGTAAAAATAGTAATTTAATCAGCAAAAAAAATGGTTCTTGGTTTACTTTGGGTTTTATGATTCTCACCAAAAATTTAATACCAGATAAACCTCATCAATCACTTTGTGGAAAATGTAATATTTGTATTGAACATTGTCCCACAAAGGCAATTGTAGAACCATTTGTTATACAATCAGACTTATGCATTGCGTATCACACAATAGAGAGCAGAGATAAAACTATTCCAAGGAAAATAGAAAAAAATTTAAGTGGTTGGGTTGCAGGATGTGATATTTGTCAAGATGTTTGTCCATGGAATAAATCAGTGCCATATAACAATAATCATGAAACTACACCGAAAGAATGGATTAAAAATCTTAATATTGAGTCCCTCAACTGGGACGATAAAACGTGGCAAGAAAATCTTAAAGGAACTACTTTAAAAAGAATTAAACCTTGGATGTGGAAAAGAAATATACAAGCAAATATAAAGAATAAAAAAATTAAAATATGAAGTCGTTTTTAAAAAAAACAATCTGGATCTCCTTGATTTGTTTTTATTTTTTTCAAATAGAAATAGTTAGAGCAATAGTTCCCTATTATTATTTCCCAACAATAAAAAATTTACATAAGCAAGGTTTATATATAGGCAAAAATGCATATCAACTACTTTATTTTGGTCAATATGAAGACAGTCTTAACTTAGCCAAATTAGCAGTCAAAATAAATCCAACAGATGAAAAACTATGGTTGATTTTGGCTGAAGCACAAATAGCTAACAAAGAATACAAAAATGCATTAAGTTCTCTAAATAAAGCAGAACAAATCAATTCAAATATTAGCGAAATATATTTTGTTAAAAGTAATGTTTACTTAAAAATTTCCCAACAGACAAAAGCAAAAAATGCATTAGAAAAAGGAATAAAGATTGAGCCCAATAACCATAAAGCTATTTTTCAATTAGGAAATATTTTACTAATGGAAAAAAATTATTTGGGAGCTATCAAATTGTTTGATAAATCTATAAAAATAAAGCCTGATTTCTGGCAAGCAATAAATAATCAAGGTTTAGCTTATTTCGAAAAAAACAAAGTGAATCTCGCAATAAAACAATTTGAGAGTGCAATCTCAATCGAGGAGAACGCTGAACCGTTACTAGGCCTAGCCTCATGTATAAATATTCAGGATAATAAATTAGCCGTTCAGCTAGCAAAAAAAGCTTTAGATAAAGATCCCAAATATGTTAATTATGATTATAGAAAAGAACAGTTATGGGGAGAAAAATTACAAGCCTCGACAGAAATTCTTTTACAAAATGAACAACTAAAAGAAGATGTAATACTGGCAAAATCTAAAATAATTGAATCATCTTAATGTTCAATACTGGTAAATATTTTTTTACCTATTAGTCTTAATTTAGTTAATTAATAATTATTCAATTTTGCGCGGTAATGGATAAGAATAACTTCACTTCCATCTCACTTCAAGAAGAAATGCAACGTTCTTATTTGGAGTATGCAATGAGCGTAATAGTTGGACGTGCTTTGCCTGATGCAAGAGACGGTCTCAAACCTGTACAAAGAAGAATCATATTTGCAATGTACGAATTAGGTTTAACGCCTGATAAACCATTTAGGAAGTGTGCAAGAGTTGTTGGAGATGTCCTTGGAAAGTACCATCCTCATGGAGATCAAGCGGTATATGATGCATTAGTAAAGCTAGTACAAAATTTTTCAACTAAATATCCTACTCTTGACGGCCATGGAAATTTTGGATCTGTAGATAATGATCCACCGGCAGCAATGAGATATACTGAGACAAGATTAGCTCCAATAGCTCATAAAGGATTTCTTGAAGAAATTGGATCAGAAACAGTAAACTTTTCAAATAACTTTGACGGTTCTCAAAAAGAGCCAGATGTTCTTCCAGCCCAACTTCCATTTTTATTGTTGAACGGCTCATCAGGTATTGCTGTTGGCATGGCAACAAATATTCCACCTCACAACCTAGGTGAAATAATAGATGGTTTAGTTGCCTTAGTTAAAAATAAGGATATTAGTGATACAAAACTTTCTAACATTATCAAAGGACCTGATTTTCCGACAGGCGGAGAATTGATTTACAGTGATGCAATAAAAGAACTTTATCTAACTGGAAAAGGGTCTATAACGATAAGAGGAGTTGTAAATACGGAAGAGCTAAATGTAGGCAAAGGGAAACATAAAAAAAATGCAATAATCATTACGGAACTTCCTTACCAAATTAATAAAGCAGGTTGGATTGAAAAACTCGCAGAACTTGTTAATTCAGGAAAGATTATTGGAATTTCTGATATTAGGGATGAGAGCGATAGAGATGGAATGAGAATTGTAATAGAACTAAAAAAAGATTCTAATTCTGAACTTGTTATTTCTAATTTATATAAAAAAACAACTCTCCAAACAAACTTTGGCGCAATATTCTTAGCTTTAATTAAAGGCAAGCCTATACAACTAAATCTGAAAAAATATCTCAATTATTTTCTTGAATTTAGAGAAGAAACAATTAGAAAAAGAACTTTTTATTTTCTAAGAAACACCCTTGATAAACTAGAAATATCAGAAGGTTTATCTAAAGCTACAAAAAACATAAAAGAAGTTATCGCAATTATTGAAGAATCGGAAAATTCTGTAGAAGCTAAATCGAAATTAATTGAAAAATTTTTCTTAAGTGATAAACAAGCAAATTCAGTTTTGGATATGCCACTAAAAAAATTAACAAATCTAGAAAAAAATCAAATTGATAACGATATAAAAAATTTAGAAGAAAAAAAGAATTATTTTCAAAAATTGTTGAACGAAAGAGAATTATTACTCGAATTACTTATGGAAGAATTATTAATATTAAAGAAAAAATACAATGTTATACGTAAAACAAAAATAATTAAAAATATAGATCAAAATGAAGAATTAGAAACACTTAATAATCAGATATTAAAAGACTTAATAAATAAAAAAACAAAATTATACATAGACAATAGACTTTATTTAAAAAGGATGATTTTAAGTAATTACAAGAAATCCTTTGAGGTTGTAAATAAAGTAATAGATAATAAAAATATTCAAAAATTTATATGTAATATTGAAAAAAATATAAAATTAATTGGAATCACAAATACGGGGAAAGTATTTAACATTGATTGGGAATCAAGTATTAATAAAGACTATAAATTAGATAATAAAATTCTTGGAAATATTCATCCTAGTGAAATAATAAATTTTCATTCAATTAAAAAAGAAAATAGAAATTATTTATGCATATTAAATTCAGATGGAAGATTTAAAAAAGTTCTATTTGATGAAGATATGATCAAAAGTAATAGATCTTTCACAATTACCAAATTAAAAAATAATTTTAAAACAATTGATTCTTTTATTTCTAATGAAAGCAAAGATTTAATAATATTAACCTCGATAGGAAGAATTTTTAAATTTGATTTATCAAATAAATTTTTAACGCCAACTTCTAAACAATCCCAAGGATTAATAATTGCAAAACTTTTACCATCTGAAAAAATCGTTTCTTGTTGTACATTTAAGGATGGAGAAAATATTTTTTTAATATCTAGACAAGGAAAAATCTTTTGCATAAATAGTAATGAAATTTACTGCTCAAATGAATGCAGTTTGGGATATTTGAATGAAAAAACCCAACTTAAAAACGATTACTTCCTCAAAATAATGGCAAGTAACTATTATCTTGATATTGAAACTAATAAAAATAAATCTGCAAGATTAGACCTAAATAAATTAAATTTCAAATTGAATAAATCAAACTTTTTAATTGATTTTTTAAAATTAGACAATGATGAATACCTTGAAAATTGTTTCCGTCTTGAAAACTTTCTCGACTAAGATTTATATTCATTTTCAACCCAATTTAAGTATTCTTGATTTACTGTTCCAGTTACGTAATCACCAGTAAAACAACTCATCTCTAAACCTTTAATAGGAGAACCATCAATTATAGATTTACGCAAACTTTCAACACTTTGATATACAAGGTTATCAATTTCAAGTTTATCGGCGATTTCACGTATTGTCCTATTATGAGCTATTAATTCATCTCTATTAGGCATATTAATTCCATAAACGTGAGGATAACGAACAGGAGGAGCCGCTGATGTAAAAAAAACTTTATTTGCTCCTGCATCTTTAGCCATCTGTACAATTTCTTTTGAAGTAGTACCTCTTACTATCGAGTCATCAACAATTAATACATTTTTATTTTTAAACTCTGCACTCATAGCATTTAATTTTTGCCTTACAGATTTCTTACGTTTCTGCTGACCAGGCATTATGAATGTTCTGCCAACATATCTATTTTTAAAAAATCCTTCCCTATATTCTATACCTAACCTTCTTGCAACTTGCATTGCCGCCGGTCGAGAAGAATCAGGAATAGGCATAACTACATCAATATCCCCAGAATTTATTGTTTCTTTTATTGTTTCTGCTAAATAATCTCCCATCTTTAAACGAGCTTTATAGACTGAAATTCCATTCATAATTGAATCTGGCCTAGCTAAGTAAACATATTCAAAAGCACAGGGAAATAACCTTGGATTTTCAGAGCATTGCTTAGAGAAAAACTCCCCTTCAAGATTTATAAAAACAGCTTCTCCTGGATCTACATCTCTCACTACTTCATAATCATTATTCTCAAGTACTAAAGATTCACTTGCAACCATCCATTCTTCTTTTTTTGTCGTTAATGAAATTCTTTTGCCTATAACTAAAGGCCTAATACCAAAAGGATCTCTAAATGCTAATAAACCATGTCCAGAAATTAACGCGATTGAAGCATATGAGCCTTGAATTCTTTTATGTAAAGATTTGATCGCATCAAAAATAATATCAGGTTCTAATTCTTGATTATGAATTTGTTCTTGTAATTCTGTAGCAAATACATTTAACAACATTTCAGTATCACTTGAAGAATTTGTATGCCGCTTGTCAACATTAAATAACTGTTTTTCTAAATCTCTAGTATTAGTCAAATTTCCATTATGTATCAAAACAATTCCATAAGGAGCATTAACATAAAAAGGCTGTGCTTCTTCAACACTTTCTGCTGATCCCTTTGTTGCATACCTAACATGTCCCAATCCAATTTTGCCAATTAAATTTCTCATATCTCTAGTTCTATAAGCAGTATTAACCTGACCTTTAACCTTATGTATATGAAAAACAGTATTTTCCATAGTTGCTATACCAGTCGAGTCTTGACCTCTATGCTGTAAAAGCAAAAGACTATCGTAAATTTGTTGATTTACATCATTTGAAGAAACGATTCCAACTATTCCGCACATAACTTAATATCTTAAAAAGATTAATAGTTGAGAAATGTTTTTCATATTTAAAAGTAACCTGAAATACTATTATTGAATTTTTCGGTTAATTCCTCAACCATAATATTGCAAATATTTTTTTCTTTGATTTTTATCTGCAGCGTATCACTAGATACATATCCTATTTTTTTTACATACACACTTGATGGGAAATTTATTTGATTTTGTTTTAAATAATTGATCCATTCGTTTTGTTTCATTTTACTAATTGAAAAAATAATTCTTGAACCCCCTTCGGCAAACAATAAATTATCGACTCTATGCAAATCTTTCTCCAATTCTATAGTTGCACCCCTTGCGGACAAAATACAAGACTCTGCTAGAGCTATGGCTAAACCTCCGTCGCTGATATCGTGAGAAGAAGAAACAAAACTTTTTGAAATAGCATTTCTTAAAAAACTCTGGCAGAACTTTTCATCCATTAAATCTATTTTTGGAGGCCGACCTGTAATTTCTCCATGAAAATATTCCAAATAAGAACTAGCTGCAATTTTTATTTCTGATTTGGAAGAACCAATTAACCAGATTTGATCTTCGATATTTTTCCATTCACTACTTATAGCTTTTTCGACATTATCTAACTTTCCAACCATTCCAATAACAGGAGTAGGATTAATAGGAGTAATTAGATTATCTTTGTTTTTGGATTCATTATATAAAGATACATTACCTCCTGTAACAGGAGTTTCTAAAGCTTTACAGGCTTCAGCAATTCCATCACATGAAGATGCGAGTTGCCAATATCCTATTTCATTATAAGGGGAAGAAAAATTTAAATTATTTGTAATTGCTACTGGTTCAGCCCCTACACAACTAACATTTCTAGCGGACTCTGCAACAGCAGCGATAGATCCTCTAAAAGGATCAAGCGCAACCCATCTACTATTACAATCAACTGAAGCAGCGACACCAGAAAATACTTTACTTTTATTTTTTTTATTTTGTTCCCTTAGTCTTACTACGGCTGCATCTGATTTTCCAGGTGTAAATACAGTATTTGATTGTACTTGAGAGTCATATTGTTTATAAATCCATCTTTTAGAAGCTATTGATGGATTAGAGAGTAGTTTTAAAATGATTTCTGAAAAAGAAAAATTCTTATTTTCCTTCAGTGAAAATATTTTTTGCTCATGAATCTCTGGTAAATCATTTTCTTTCCATTCCCATTTCTTTAGAAGATCATCGGGTGGATTATTAATCACATTGTGAAAATTTACAGGAGTATCATCAGATAAGGCAGAAGTAGGTATTTGGGCCACAATTTTACCTTTATGAGAAATAATGACCTCATTAGTTCCTATTACTTCACCAATAATACTGGCATATAATCCCCATTTATTAAATTTTTCAACAAGATCATTAATTTTTTCTTCTTTAACGACAAACAACATTCTTTCTTGCGATTCAGATAATAAATATTGGTATGAGGACATATCATCTTCTCTAGAAGGGACCAAATCTAAATCAATAGATATACCTAATTTTCCATTTGCAGCCATTTCTGCACTACTGCACGTTAAACCTGCAGCACCCATATCTTGAGCTGCAATTACATCTCCTGTTTTGAAAGCATCTAAACAAGCCTCAATAAGACTTTTCTCAATAAATGGATCACCCACCTGAACCGCTGGTCTATCATCTAAAGAAGTTGAAGTTAATTCTGAGCTAGCAAAACTAGCACCACCAACTCCATCTCTGCCAGTAGTATTACCAACATATAATACTGGTGATCCTATATTTTTAGCTCCAGAACAAACGATTTCATTAGTCTCTAAAAGACCTAAAGCCATAACATTCACTAAAGGATTTCCAGAATAACTATCATCGAAGTCGATTTCACCTCCAACAGTCGGTACACCGACACAATTTCCATAATGGGCAATACCTGATACAACACCCCGCAATAAATCAACATTTGATGATCTATCAAGGTTTCCGAATCTCAATGAATTCAATACTGCGATTGGCCTGGCACCCATGGTAAATATATCTCTTAAAATTCCTCCTACACCTGTTGCGGCACCTTGAAAGGGTTCAATAGCAGACGGATGATTATGACTTTCTATTTTGAAAACAAGTTTTTGATTATTTCCAACATCAATAACGCCAGCATTCTCTCCAGGTCCAACTAAAACATTTTTACCTTTGGTGGGAAATTTAGATAGTAAAGGTTTTGAATTTCTATAACAACAATGTTCAGACCACATAACGCCAAACATGCCTAGTTCTGTTCTATTAGGTTTTCTATTTAATCTTTTACAAATTTCTTCGTAGTCATTAAGTGTTAAATTTTCAACTTTGAGGGCCTCATTAAGATCGTAAAGATCATGATTTTCTTGATGTATCATTCTTTATATCCAAGGATCATCTTCTTTTTTTTCACTTAACGGTATGGATGTTATATCTTCATTATAAAAACTTTTTTGTTTATAATTTAAATTTTGGCTAATATCTTCATCTTCTTCAAGCCATTCCTCTAATCTATTAGAAGCAATATTTTTCATATCATCAAATCTATCAATAATTTTTTTACCTTTTTGCATAAATTCATTTTTAATACTTGATTTGATTAAAGATAAATCATCTAAAGAATTACTTTTACAAAATACCATTCCAGGTTGTTGATCATTAATATTTTCAATATTTAATTTCCATCTACTAGAACCTGGAATCTTAGGGTTAGATCTAGAAATCAAGTAATATTTAATATTACCGGTTTTAACTTCAAATAGAAAATCTGCAACAACTCCTATTTTTGATCCATTTTCATTTATCAAATTAGCTTCTATTAAAGTTGGAAACCTATTTAAAGTTGCTAAATCGGAAATAGCTGGATCACCTTTGACATAAATTTCATTATCTATAATTTGAGAAATTTGATTTAATCGCCAAACATTTCTCTTTAAATTAAGATTGGAAGGACGAGAATACCATCCTAAAATTCTATGAACAGGAGGATGCATCCAGACATTTTCTCCATTTCCATAATTAAGTGCCATATTACCCTTAACACAATAATTTAATAATTCACTTAATAAAATTTCTTTAGGTAATTTCAAGTTAAGAACGAACCTGCACTGGCATAACTAGATAAGTAAAAGAATTAAGATTATCTTCTGGCACAAAAACAGCTGGAGTAGTAGCAATATTACACTTTAGAAGTACGTTTTCAGAAGAAATAACTTTTAAACCTTCTAACAGATATCTAACATTAAATGCAATATCAAAATTTTCTCCTGAGTAAGAAACAGGTAATAATTCATTTGCATTTCCAATATCTTGAGCATCTGCACTAATAGAAGCTAAATCTGTATTATCTATTTTGATCTTTACAACACTACTTTGCTGATCAGCTAAAACAGCAATTCTTTCTAATGCATCAATTAATTTTTTTGTATTAAAATTCAGAATTTTAGAAAAAGAATCAGGAATTAATTGTGAATAATTAGGATAAGTACCTTCTAAGGTTCTAGTAGTAATTATTTGATTGGAAGAAATAAATACTACTTGACCTTTATCATAAAATAGCTTTATTGAATTTTCTGAGCTCTTCAAAGATACAAGTTTTTCAATTTCTCTTAATGATCTAGTTGGAATAGTAACTGACAAATCACCATCATTTGTAGATAAGTTTTCTTTATTTTTGATATATTCTTCATTGCCAATTAAAGCAACAGCCAATCTATGACCATCTGTTGAAGCAGACTCTAGATAATTTGTCTTAAATGTGAAATTAACACCTGTGAGTAATTGTTTTGAATCATCATTACTACTAGCAAAAATAGTAGTTTTTAAAGCTTTTAAAAAAGAGCTCGGATCAATATTCAAAGAAGTACCACTTTCAACAAATGGTAAATTAGGATATTCATCAGAGGGAATTCCTTTAAGATTGAAAGAACCTCTGTCACTTTTGATTGAAATATTATCTAAACTCTCTTCAACTTTTAAAGAGACAGGAGTTTCATTAGGTAGTTTGTTTACTATTTCAGATAAAAGTTTTGAAGGTATAGTAATAGCTCCACTATTTTTAACAGTTCCATCAAAAGAAGTTTGAATTCCTAAATTAAGGTCAAATCCTGTCATGCTAATTTTATTAGTTCCTTCGTCAGCTGTTAAAAGTATATTTGCAAGAATTGGATGCGTCGGTCTTGAAGCAACTGCTTTGCTCACTAGTTGTATAGCATTATTTAATTCATTTTGATTACAAATAATTTCCATAGGAATTTGGAACTTTTTACAAATACAATATACTTTTATCGTAAATTAAATTCAATAAATTAATTTTTTACTTCTCTCTAATATAAAAATAAATAATAAAATAAAAAAATTAGTAGTAGTAGTACTTGTGGGAACTGTGGAATTCTTAAAATTAATAACTAGTCAACATAGTTTATGCACACAAAAACATGTGAAAAAAAATTTTTATTTGTTGATTAGTTTTTTATTTATCTGAAAATTTTAAATTTATTCAACAAACATTATTACTTATTATTTGTTTTTCCACAAATGAAGTTCGTTTTTAATTGATTTCCACAGACACTATTTGTTTTGGATTTTAATATCCTAAAATTTTAGTTATATTTTTTAATGATGGTTCAACATTTTTTCTGAAAATTGCATCGTTGTTTTTTATAGCGCAATCAGGATCTTTCAATCCATTTCCAGTAAGAACACAAACAATATTAGATTCTTTTTGAATTCTATTTTTATTTTTAATCAGTCCAGCAACTGATGCTGCACTAGCAGGTTCACAAAATATTCCTTCTTTGGAAAGAATTTTATAAGCATTAATTATTTCTTCATCTGTAACTGACTGAAAGTCTCCTTTACTCTCCTTCCTTACGTTTTTTGCTTTTTCTCTGTTTACGGGATTTCCAATTCTTATTGCAGTTGCAATTGTTTCTGGATCCTTAACTATTATATTTTTTACTAATGGAGCAGAGCCCTCGGACTGAAAACCCATCATTATTGGTAATTTTAAATTTCTTTTTATCTTTGAATATTCTTTAAATCCCATCCAGTAAGCAGTTATGTTTCCGGCATTACCCATTGGAATGCAAAGCCAATCAGGGGCATAACCTAAGTCATCAACTATTTCAAAAGCTGCTGTCTTTTGTCCTTGTATTCGGTATGGGTTAACAGAATTAACAAGTTCTATAGGATGTTCTGATGATAAATCTCTAACGATTTCAAGAGCCTTATCAAAGTTTCCATTAATAGATATTATCTCAGCGCCATACATCAATGCTTGAGCAAGCTTTCCTTGTGCAACAAATCCTTCTGGGATTAAGACATAAGGTTTTAATCCTCCTCTAGAAGCATATGCAGCGGCAGCAGCAGAGGTATTTCCAGTGCTTGCACAAATTACTGCTTCACGGCCCTCTTCTTTTGCTTTGCTAATTGCCATAGTCATGCCACGATCTTTAAAAGATCCTGTTGGATTGAGGCCATCATATTTTAAAAAAACTTTTGTTCCATTTCCAATTAAGTTGCTAATTGACTCGCTTAGAATTAGTGGCGTATTTCCTTCATTTAGGGAAATAATAGGAGTTTTCTTTGTAATTGGAAGATATTGTTTATAAGCTTCTATTAGACCTGGCCATCTTTTTTTTCTGTAATTAATACGCAGTTTATTTTTTATTTTATTGAATAACACCATGGTTGTTTAATTTGTTTTGATTTTTTCTAGAGGGGAATTGGTGAAAAAGGTTAATAATTCTGAAATCGATTCTACTTTATTCATAACTTTGCTCAAAGCGCTGACATCTAAAATTACAGTTTTAGTTGGATATCCCTCAAAAAAATTTACTAGATTTATTTTTCCATTTCCTATGTTAATTCCTTGAATTACGCTTGCTCTAAGGGCCAGCATTCCTGTTCTTTCATCAGTTGCTCGTGGTGGGTGGATAATAGATGAAAGTCTTGTTAAAAAAACATTTCCTATTTCAGAATATACTAGTTTGCTTGCAATGGTAATAGGAACTTCAAAATCTTTGTTTAAAACTTTTCTAATTTCTTTATCGGGAGACCCAGTTGCTTTCAAAATTCTTTTTAATTTTTTTGTGGATTTACCTTCTTTAGCAAAAGTTTTTAAAGAATTTACTTTAATTGTTCTAGAAAATATGCTGTAGGTGATTTTAATTTCTTCAGCGGTATAAGCTTTTGGAACATTAAAAAATAATGGAGAAATTACTAAAATATAAAATATTTTATATTTTAAAAATTTACTAAACTTCATTTATATATTTGCACCAGCGGCAATCTTAACAAGTCTTACTACTCCTTTTTCAGTTACTTTTTTTGCAATTTTTATACCCATTTCTTTTGTATAGGGCTCATTAATAAGTCTTGGCACTCTTTTCAGAAAAATGTCAATTGAATACCCCGGTACTTTTTGTAAAATCTCTAAAAAGTTTCTCAATGGCTCAACATACATTATAAGTTCACTCAAGTTATTGTTTTCGTTAGTAGTGTTTAATTTAATTGATTGTGGGAGATAATTATTTAAACTTTTCAATATTTTTAGACTAAGTAAATCTATCTGATTTGTTAAACCTTCAATTATCTCATTTCTAAGAAATCCTCCATTTGGAGAAAAGAGAAGATTTATAACTTCGTCTAAAAGTTTTTCTAAATCGAGGTTTGTTTGCTTTGCAGCGTTAGAAAGTAGATCTTCTAAACGATCCCATTTAAATTTTTTATTATCAAAAAGCATTTCTTTAAGGCTTTCCCTCAATTGTGGATCAGGGTCTTCCATTAATCTTCTTGCAAAATAGGGATAAGCTGCTCCTAATATTTTGAAGTTTGGATCTACGCTTAAAGCTATTCCTTCTAATGTAAGTAATGATCTAATTATAAGAGCGTAATACGGAGGTAGTCTGAAAGGGAATTTATACATAACACCAGACATATCGTCAGTAACGCTTTTAAAATCCATTTTCGAAACTCCTTGTTCAACGGCGTTAATGAAAACATCTTGAAATGCTGGAACAATGGGTTCTAGATTAACTTCCTCTGATAAAAATCCTAATTTTACAAAATCTTGAGACAATTTATCGAAGTTTTTATTTACTAAGTGAACAACTGCTTGAATTAATCCTGACCTAGACTCTCTGGAAACCTCGCTCATCATTCCAAAATCTAGATAACATAATCTTCCATCTTCTAAAGCTAATAAATTACCTGGATGCGGGTCTGCATGAAAAAAACCATGTTCTAAAAGCTGTTCTAAACTGCATTGCACCCCAATATCAATCATCTCATCAGGATTAATTCCTAATTTTTTTACATCCTCTAAATTTGTTAATTTTGTACCGTCTATCCATTCCATTGCTAAAACTCTTCTTGAAGTTATTTCTTTATAAATTTTTGGTACCGCAATCATTTTGTTGTGTTTATGCATATCTCTAAATTTTTCTGCATTTGCAGCTTCGTTTAGATAATCCATCTCTTCAAAAACTCTCTTGCCTAATTCATCAATCAAAGCAACTAGATCACTCCTTATCAATCCGATATTATTTTTTAGCCAATAAGCAATATTCCTTACAATGTAAAGGTCCAAGGTTATTTGTTCTCTTAAACCTGGCCGTTGTACTTTTATTGCAACGATCTCTTTGTTTTTTAATTTAGCTTTATGCACTTGACCTAAAGAAGCAGCAGAAATTGGCTCTTTATCAATTTCTAAAAAAATCTCATTTATTTTGGTTCCTAAATCTTCTTCTATTAATTCCATAGCTTTATTGCCATCAAAACCAGGGAGCTGATCTTGCAATTCAGATAATTCTTCTAGAAGAATACCTGGGATTATATCTGGTCTTGTTGATAAAGCTTGGCCTGCTTTAACAAATGCAGGTCCAAGTTCTACTAACAAATTCGTTAATTCTTTCGCTCTAAATCTTGCTTGCTGTTCATTTTTCAGTCTTCCAGTTAATTTATCCCATCCAACGGAAAAGATGTAAGCAAAAATAGGTAGGAGTGTTTGCCAAAGTCTTTTTAAAAGTCTTTTAGGATTTTTTTTGTATATTTTAGAAATTGTATCTGGATCATAATTTAAGAGTCCAGAGATCTCAATAAAATCAGTAAAATCTTCTTTCATAACTTTATATATTTAAAACCTTTATTTTTTTAAAAAAGAAGTTAATTTTTCTATATGGAAGAATTATCATGTTAATACAACTTAAAATAGAAAATATAGCCTTAATAGAAATTATAGAAATTAATTTTGAAAAAGGTTTGAATATCATAACTGGGGATTCAGGTTCAGGAAAATCATTAATTTTGGATTCCTTAAATGCTCTATTTGGTGGAACTAATATACCTCTAAAACATTTAATACGTCCAGGAAAAGATTTTTGCCTTATTGAGGCGATATTTTCTTCTTCTATTCAAATTAATAATTGGTTAATTAGTAATGGTTTTGAAATAACTTCTTCAGAACTACAAATTAAAAGAAAATCTTATAAAAAAAATAATAAAATCTTTTCCAAATATAGCCTTAATGATTCGCCAATTAATAGACAATCATTAGAAAAACTTGGAGGATTTTTAATAGATTTTGCAGGTCAATCTGACACTTTTATCTTTGATTCTTTAGACAAGAGAAGACTAATAATTGATGACTTATGTTCTCAAGAATTTAGAGATACTAGCGAAAGGATTAAAAGTATATGGAAAGAACGTGAAAAGTTAACAAGATTATTGAATGAAAAAGTAGAATTTTCTAGAACTCAAGAAGAAAAAAACTTGGCTATTAAACACTTGTTGAAAAGTTTAGAAGAAGCTGATTTAAATTCAAGTGAAGAAATTTTAGAACTAGAGTTATTAGAAAATAAACTTGTAAATAATCTTGAAATTAATAATTCAATTAAATCATCATTAGAAAATTTAAATAATTTCAATCATGATGAACCTTCAGTAACTTCTTTTTTAAATCAATCATTAAAGATTTTAAATAAAACAGTCGATTTCGATTTAAAAATTCAAAATTTTAGAGAGAAGTTATTAAATATTCATGCTGATGTTGAAGATTTAATTTTTGATCTAAAGTTATATTTGCAAGAAATAGAAAATTATGAATCTAATCTTCCAGAAATACAAAAAAGATTATTTTTTTTAAAAAACTTAGAGAGAACTTTTTCATTGGATTTACCTCAATTAATTGCAAAGCGTGATCAATTAAAAACGTATTTTCAACAAAATGATCAAGATAATGAAATTTGCAGGATTAAAGCTCAAATTGAGAATTTACAAAGTAATTTAAATTGTTTATTTGTAATTCAATCTACTGAAAGAAAAAAAATTGCTAAACACTTACAAAATTCAGTAATGTCGATTTTAAGCAATCTAGGCTTAGAAAATGCAAATTTTTCAATCCAATTTTCTGAATGTAACCCTTCTGGCGATGGAATTGACGATATAAATTTTTTGTTTTCAGCTAATCCTGATCAGAAGCTTGCTCCATTATCAAATGTTATTTCTGGCGGAGAAATGTCAAGATTTCTATTAGCTATTAAATCTAGTATTTCTAAAAAACCCAATACTTTCTTTTTAGATGAAATTGATAGTGGTTTAAGTGGTAAATCTCTATTTTCTTTGGTTGAACTGATAAAAGAAATTTCTAAAAATCAACAAGTTTTATGTATTACACATCAGCCTTTTTTAGCTGCTAAGGGATTGGCTCATTTCAAAGTTAATAAAAACGTTATTAATGGAATAACTTATACTTCGATTGTAAAACTAACTACAAAAAAACAAAGAAAAAATGAATTAATAGAACTTATAGGCGGAGGTTCATGCGAAGTAAACGAATATGCGTCTAGACTTCTTGATCGTCAGGCTGCGTAAAACAGAAAAAATTCCATTATAATGACTTCTTTAAATCAATAATTAGATTTAAACATGGTTAAAAAAGTTAATAGTAGTTTTGGAGAAGATAACTCAATCAATATTAGAGGCGCTCGTCAGCATAATTTAAAAAATATTGATCTTTCTCTACCTAGAAACAAATTTATAGTTTTTACAGGTGTGAGTGGAAGTGGTAAAAGTTCTTTAGCCTTTGATACTATTTTTGCTGAAGGTCAAAGAAGATATGTTGAAAGTCTTTCGGCATACGCAAGGCAGTTTTTGGGTCAAGTAGATAAACCAGATGTTGACAATATTGAAGGTTTATCACCTGCTATTTCAATTGATCAGAAATCTACAAGTCATAATCCTAGATCAACAGTTGGAACAGTAACAGAGATACAAGATTATTTAAGATTATTATTTGGGCGTGCTGGTGAGCCGCATTGTCACCACTGCGGGATTCCAATTGCGCCTCAAACAATTGATGAAATGGTTGATCAAATTCTTCTCTTGCCAGAAGGAACAAGGTATCAATTGTTGGCTCCTGTTGTAAGGGGTAAAAAAGGAACACATACAAAATTAATAAGTGGACTAGCAGCTGAAGGATTTGCTAGAGTCAGAATCAATGGAGAGGTAAGAGAACTTGCTGATAGTATTGAATTAGATAAAAATCAAATTCATAATATTGAGGTAGTAGTTGATAGATTAATTGCAAGAGATGGAATACAAGAAAGATTAAATGATTCTCTACAAACTTGTCTTAAAAGGGGTGATGGCCTAGCAATAGTAGAAGTTGTTCCAAAAAAAGGCGAAAACTTACCTTCTAACTTAGAGAGAGAAAAACTTTACTCAGAAAATTATGCATGTCCTGTGCATGGCTCTATTGTTGAAGAACTTTCTCCTAGATTATTTTCTTTTAATAGCCCATATGGGGCATGTCCAGATTGTCATGGGATTGGTTATTTAAAAAAATTTACTGCGGATAGAGTTATACCTGATAAAACATTGCCTGTTTATGCCGCAATAGCTCCTTGGAGTGAAAAAGATAATACTTATTACTTCTCTTTACTTTATTCCGTAGGACAAGCTTATGGTTTTGAATTAAAAACTCCTTGGAAAGATTTAAGTGATTTGCAAAAAAAAGTTTTACTTTTGGGATCAGATAAACCAATATTAATTCAAGCTGATAGTCGTTTTAAAACTTCAAGTGGTTTTGAAAGACCTTTTGAGGGAATTTTGCCAATATTAGAAAGGCAATTAAATGAAGCCAATGGAGAATCAGTAAAACAAAAATTAGAAAAGTATCTAGAATTGGTTCCTTGCAAGACATGCTCTGGAAAAAGATTAAGACCTGAGGCTTTGGCTGTTAAACTCGGTCCATACAACATTACTGACTTAACTTCTATAAGCGTTTCAGAAACCCTTAATCAGGTAGAGCGTATTATGGGTTTAAGTAAGACAAAGAAGGAAAATATATCTTTAACAGAAAAACAAAAGCAAATAGGTGAATTGGTTTTAAAAGAGATTCGTTTACGTTTGAAGTTTCTAATTAATGTCGGTTTAGATTATTTGACTTTAGATAGACCAGCTATGACTTTGTCTGGTGGAGAGGCTCAGCGTATTAGATTGGCTACACAAATAGGTGCAGGTCTTACTGGTGTTTTATATGTTTTAGATGAACCAAGTATTGGTTTGCATCAGAGAGATAATGACAGATTATTAGAGACATTAAAAAGTTTAAGAGACTTGGGAAATACTTTGGTGGTGGTTGAACATGATGAAGATACTATGAAATCTGCAGATTATTTAGTAGATATTGGTCCAGGGGCAGGTGTTTATGGTGGGGAAATAATAGCTAAAGGATCTTATCAAGACGTCTTAAATACAGAAAGGTCATTAACTGGAGCTTATCTCAGTGGTAGGAAGTCAATTCCTACTCCAAAAGAACGTAGATCATCTGTAAAAAAAAGTTTAATTTTAAATAATTGCTCTAAAAATAATTTAAAAAATATTTCTGTGGAATTTCCTTTAGGAAGGCTAGTTTCTGTAACTGGTGTAAGCGGAAGCGGAAAGAGCACTTTGATAAATGAATTACTTCATCCTGCATTGTGTCATTCTCTAGGATTAAAGGTTCCTTTTCCTCAAGGCGTAAAAGAGTTAAAGGGTATAAAGGCAATTGATAAAGTTATCGTTATTGATCAATCTCCAATAGGAAGAACTCCAAGATCAAATCCTGCTACATATACAGGCGCTTTTGACCCTATAAGGCAGATATTTACTGCTACAGTAGAAGCAAAAGCAAGAGGCTATCAGGCTGGTCAATTTAGCTTTAATGTGAAAGGAGGAAGATGCGAAGCTTGTAAAGGCCAGGGAGTCAATATTATTGAAATGAATTTTTTACCTGATGTGTATGTTCAATGTGAAGTATGTAAAGGAGCTCGTTTTAATAGAGAAACTCTTCAAGTTAAATATAAAGGTTTCAATATATCTGATGTTTTAGAGATGACTGTTGAACAAGCTGCAGAAACTTTTTCTGCAATACCTCAAGCCGCTGATAGATTATCTACATTGGTTGATGTTGGCTTAGGATATGTCAAATTAGGCCAGCCAGCTCCTACATTATCTGGTGGAGAGGCTCAAAGAGTTAAGTTAGCCACTGAATTGTCAAAAAGAGCTACTGGAAAAACTTTATATCTGATTGATGAACCAACTACAGGGTTAAGTTTTTATGATGTTCATAAATTAATGGATGTGATACAACGTTTGGTAGATAAAGGTAATTCAGTAATTGTTATTGAACATAATTTAGATGTTATTAGATGTTCAGATTGGGTTATCGATTTAGGTCCTGATGGAGGGGATAAAGGAGGAGAAATCATTGCAGAAGGTACTCCTGAGGATGTAGCTAAAAATCCTAAAAGTCATACAGCAAAATATCTTAAAAAGGTTCTGAAATAAGAAAATTCTTGTTGTATTTCTTTTTATTTTAATTATTTAAGCAATACGAAATTCTTTTTTAAATGGGCATAAAACCACTCTATAACTGTTTTTTTGAAAACTTTTATGTTAAAAAAGTTTCAAATCATAATGCTTTCTTAATATTTCCTTAGAAAAATCAGCTTATTTGTATTAAAGGCCGTTGATCTGAGGATTTGCTGAATGAGGTTGAAATTTTTACATTTACATTTACATGGTCTTATACGTTCTAAAAATCTTGAGTTAGGCAGGGATGCAGATACAGGAGGGCAAACACAATACGTTTTAGAGTTAATTAAAAGTTTGGCTAATACTTCAGAAGTTGATCAAGTTGATTTAGTTACTCGTTTAATAAAGGACCCTAAAGTAGAAGATGAATATTCTCAAGAAGAAGAATTTGTAGAGCCTGGAGTTAGGATTTTAAGATTCAAATTTGGACCTAATAAATATTTAAGAAAGGAATTGCTTTGGCCTTATTTAGATAATTTAATTGAAAAACTAATTTCTTACTATAAAAAAAACAAAAAACCTAATTTCATTCATGCACATTATGCAGATGCTGGATATGTAGGAGTTAAACTAAGTAAATCCTTAAACGTTCCTCTTATTTTTACTGGTCATTCTTTAGGAAGAGAGAAAAAAAGGAAATTGCTTGGTACGGGTTTAAAAAATAATCAAATAGAAAAACTTTATTCTATAAGTAAAAGAATTGAGGCAGAAGAAAAAGCATTGAAGTCTGCAGATATTGTTGTTACAAGCACTAAACAAGAGTCAGTGTATCAATATTCCCAATATTCTTCTTTTTCACCTCACAAAGCTATAGTGATTCCTCCTGGTGTTGATCATAATAAATTTCACCATATTCACTCCACAAGCGAGACAGCTGAAATTGATAATATGATGAAACCTTTTCTAAAGGATTCTACTAAACCTCCATTTTTGACTATTTCTAGAGCCGTACGAAGAAAAAATATTCCATCTTTGATTGAAGCATATGGAAGATCTGAAAAATTAAAAAGAAAAACTAATTTAATTTTGATTTTAGGTTGTAGAGATAGTACTTCAAAACTTGACCCCCAACAAAAAGAAGTTTTCAGTAATATTTTTGAAACAATTGATAAATATAATTTGTACGGAAAGGTAGCTTATCCTAAAAAACATCTTCCAAGCCAGATTCCTGCTTTATATAGGTGGGCTGCTAGCAGAGGTGGTGTATTTGTAAATCCAGCTTTAACAGAGCCTTTTGGTTTAACTCTTCTTGAAGCTTCTTCATGTGGATTACCAATAATATCAACAAATGATGGAGGGCCAAAAGAAATTCGTTCAAAATGTGAAAATGGACTTCTAGTAGATGTTACTGATATTAATGAGTTGAAAGTTATTCTTGAAAAAGGAATATCAAATAATAATCAGTGGAAAATATGGAGCAGAAACGGCATTGAGGGTGTTAACAGACATTTTAGTTGGAACACTCATGTACGCAATTATTTATCCGTACTTACTGAAGAATTCTCAAATTCAAATAGTTATTCTTCATCTGACATTAAACAAAGTTGTTTAAAAGGGACTTCTTCACTTATAAAACCCCATTGATCAAAAACTTCAGGATCATGATGAAGAATTAGTTGATTATTTTGGGTTTTCTTTAGTTTAAAGCCTTTCTTAGATAGTTTTTTCATTAAGTTAGCAGTTTCTTCAAATCTTGATGCCATTGCATCAAGACTTGAGCAGTCACTTGTTAATCCATTATCTTTCCATGTAAAAAAATTCATAATAAATTTTTTAAAGATTGATTTTTAAAACTATACCTAAAATTACAAGTAAAATGTTGATTTTCCAAAAATTTTCAACTATTTTTTGTTCCTTCACTCCTTTAAGTTCAAAGTGGTGGTGAAGTGGAGTCATTAAAAATATGCGTTTACCTCTGTGAAATAATTTTTTTGTAATTTTAAAAAATCCTACTTGAATCATTACTGAAAACGATTCAATAATAAATATTCCTGAGAAAATAGATAAGGTAAAAACGCTATTAGTTAATAACGCTATAGAACCCAGCATTGCTCCAATACTTAGAGATCCTGTGTCACCCATAAAAATTTTTGCAGGATAACTATTATATTTAAGAAATCCTAAGCATATGCCGGACATCGAAAAACATAAGATGCTAAAAACAAAAAGTTCTTGCTGCTCTTTCAGTAATATTTCTGTTCCTAATCCATAAAAGACAATCCCACTGCATCCAGCTGCTAATCCATCTAGTCCATCAGTCAAATTTACTGAATTACTTATACCCACAAGTACTAAAAAAGAAACTGGCAATATGAAAATATTGATATTTATTCCCCAGGAGTCAGAAACTGTTATTAATGGACTGATTAAATTTTTTTCATAGGCTAACAATATAAAAATCATTGAGATGATACTTTGTAAGAAAAATTTCTCTTTTGTCTTTAAACCTGTATTCTCTTTTTTTTTAATGCTTAAAAAATCATCTAAAAATCCTGTAATAAAGAAACCAAAAATAGTAAGTAATAAAAGAAATAATTTTAGAGAACTTAATTTGATAGTTATTATCAAAAGCAAAATTAAAAAAGGGATTATCATAAAAATCCCACCCATTGTTGGAGTATCACTTTTTTTAAAGTGATTAGCTGGGCCTTCATTCCTGATATTTTGAAGTAAATTAAATTTTTTGATAATCTTTAGACCATTTTTAGTTGTAAAAATAGAAATAAAGAAGGAGAGTATGTAAACTCCTGTGAAAATAAAATTATCAAAAAAATAGGAGGTAACTATTAAAGCAAAAGTATTTAATATAAATAAAGATTCAAAGTTAAACTTTTTAATCTTCCCAATCATCTTCTAATGAAGGATCTTCTTCAGTTTTATAATCTTCCTTTTCTCCCATAAGTGCTGAAAGTTCTTCTTCTTCTATTGTACTAATCTCTTGTGAATCTCCATCTTTCTCTGCAACGAGTCTGCCTGTATTTTCGAGCCAAGATAGTAGATCAGGTTCCTCTCTTAATGGCAACACAGGAGCTGGATCATCTCTGTGGTAGCAAGTTAAAGCAGGATTGACTTCAGAGATATCATCCAATCTAAGTTTTAATTTATTTGAATCCATTAAAGGTTTTGTTCTATATATATAAGATAATACATAATCATGCACACTTAAAAACTTTGTTTGATAAAGGAAATTTAAAATACTTTTTTATTTGGCTAATTTCATTGTTGCTGTCTGGATTATTAAAAATTATTGGATATTTGAATCCCAATCTTTTAATAATTAATAACTTTCTTCTCTTATTACTAGTTTTTGGTCCAGCTCTTTTAGTTACAATAGTATTAGTCTTTAATAAGTATTCAAATTCTTAATTACGTAAAAAAATTTAAATTTATGGAGCAAATTTAGATGCAGCAGGTAAAAAAAGTTGTGCTAGCTTACTCTGGTGGCGTAGATACGAGTGTTTGTATTCCATATTTAAAGAATGAATATGGAATTTCAGAAGTAGTTACGTTTGTAGCAGATCTTGGACAAGGCGAGGATTTAAATATTATTAGGCAGAAAGCTTTAAACTCTGGTGCATCTAAATCAATCGTTGGCAATTTAGTTAATAGTTTTGTTGAGAGATACGCTTTTCCAGCCATTAGAGCAAACGCATTATATTTAGATAAATATCCTTTATCTACTGCTCTTGCTAGGCCTTTAATTGCTGAAAATCTCGTGAATATTGCTAGAGAGATTAATGCCGATGCAGTAGCTCATGGATGCACTGGTAAAGGGAATGATCAAGTTCGGTTCGATTTAGCAATTAACGCTTTAGGTCCTGATTTAAAAATAATTACTCCTGCTAGGGAGTGGAATATGAGTAGAGAGGAGGCAATAGTGTATGGAGAAAAATTTGGTATACCTGCGCCAGTATCAAAAAAATCACCATATTCTATAGACGTTAACTTACTTGGTAGAAGTATTGAAGCAGGTATATTAGAAGACCCAATGCAAGAAGCGCCTGAGGATATATTTTCGATGACATCATCAGTTGATAATTCACCTGATTCTCCTCAAGAAGTAGAAATTATTTTCAAAAATGGATTTCCTATTGGAATTAATGATGAATCTCTAACCCCCGTAGAGATTATTAAAAAAGCTAATGTTCTCGCAGGTGAGCATGGTTTTGGAAGAATTGATATGATTGAAGATCGAGTTGTAGGAATTAAAAGTAGAGAGATTTACGAAACACCAGGTCTCTTGCTTTTAATCAAAGCTCATAAAGAATTAGAAAGCATTACATTAAATCCAGACGTTGTTGACTTTAAAGCAACAGTTGAAAAAAAATGGGGTCAACTTGTTTATCAAGGTTTTTGGTTTGGACCTCTTAAAGATAGTTTAGACTCATTTATTTCGTCGACTCAAACTGCAGTTAATGGAAGAGTAAAGATTAAACTTCATAAGGGGAACGCAATAGTAATCGGTAGAATGTCGGAAAATAATTCACTTTATAGAGAAGATTTGGCAACTTATAGCAAAGAAGATGTTTTTAATCATTCTTTAGCAGAGGGTTTTATATATATGTGGGGTATGTCTAATAAAATATGGGCTGAATTAAATTCAAAAACAAAAGATTAATATTTAAGATTCTGCATTTTCATTAGTTTCAGTATCATCTTTTCCCGAAGTTGAAGTATCTGCGCTTATTACTGGTTGTTCTTCCTTAGATTCAACTTTAGTTTCTAGATTTTCTTTGTCATCAGCTTTAGTTGAACTCTTTGTAGAAGGTCTTGGAGTTGGCAAGGGACCTTCTTGTTTAACGGTCATGTATCTAATAACATCTTCACTTAGCCTCATTGCTTTTTCGATTTTGAAAATATGTTGTCCATCTCCTTGATGACTTAGTTGGACGTAAATACCTTCTCTATGTTTTGCTATTTGATAGGCTAATCTTCTTTTACCCCTCATTTGACTATCGAGAATGGTACCGCCAAATTCTTCTAAAAGCTTATTGTATTTATCAATGTGGTTTGTTACTTCATCTTCCGCAATATCTGGGCGGAGGATATACATGGTTTCGTAATAAGATTGTTGATCGTTCATAGTTTCAGACAAGGTCTTTGGCTCATATAAATGATGTCATGAGCGTCTGTTCATCTTTAACGATACATCATGATGTGCACTTACTTGAAAATTAGCATTATTTTAAAGATGATTTTTGAGTGCGTCATTCATTACATGAAAAGGTACTTCTAAACCATCTGTCCAAAATGATAATGATTTTATTCCTTGGGCAACAAGCATTTGCAAACCATCTATAGTCATGCATCCTTTATTGGCGCTGAATTTTAATAGATGAGTCGGAGTAGGATTATATATCAAATCATAAACAATAGTTTTTGAGTTAAGAGATCTCCAAAAATAATCTCCATATGGCAATAAATTCATTTCATTTTTGGCTGTTTTCATTCCTACTGGAGTTGTATTGACAACTAAATCTGATTCTTCAATTAAATTTTGAGCTTGATTATCGTTATATAAGAAGCTCTGAAGTTCAATTTGATTTTCAAAGTTTTTTATTAATTCATCTAGCGATGGTTTATTACGTGATATTACTGAAATTGTTGAAAAATTTAAATTTATTAAACCTTGAATAACAGATCTTGCTGCCCCCCCCGGAGCCAATAACTATTGATTTTTTATTTGCTAATTTTAAATTTTTTAATGGATAAATAAATCCCTCTACATCCGTATTAGTTGCGCTCCATTCATTTTCAGAATTTAATTTGAGGGTATTAATTGCTTTAAGTTTGTTAGCAATAGGAGAGATTTCACTACAAAGGTTAAATACTTTTTCTTTGTGTGGAATTGTAATGTTTAAACCCTTGCAATTAATCTTTTTAAAAGAATTAAGAACTAATTCTAGATCTTCATCTTTACAGGGTACAGCAATATAAATTAAATCTAAGCCTAAATATTTAAGGGCAGCATTTTGCATAATTGGAGACAAAGAATGGCTTACTGGGTTGCCAATTAATGCGATGAAAGATGTCTTACTTGAAATCATATTTAGAATTTTAACCCTAAAAGTAATGGTCTGTTCGGGAACCACACCCCGTCTTTGAGTAACAATAATGACGACAATGACCGATTATGGAGAATAGCAAATATAAAGAATTTACCCATGGGTAAGGTAGTAGGAATTGATTTAGGAACAACTAATAGTTGTGTCGCTGTAATGGAAGGTGGTAAGCCTACTGTAATAGCAAATGCTGAGGGTTTCAGAACTACTCCATCAGTTGTTGCATATACAAAAAATCAAGATCAGCTTGTTGGACAAATAGCTAAAAGACAAGCTGTAATGAATCCTGAAAATACTTTTTATTCTGCAAAACGTTTTGTTGGTAGAAGAGTTGATGAAGTTAACGAAGAATCTAAAGAAGTTAGTTATTCTGTAGAAAAATCTGGTTCTAGTGTCAAATTAAAATGCCCTATCTTGGATAAACAGTTTTCTCCTGAAGAGGTGAGTTCTCAAGTTTTAAGAAAGCTAGCAGATGATGCAGGTAAATATCTTGGTGACAAAGTTACACAGGCTGTAATTACAGTTCCAGCTTATTTTAATGATTCCCAAAGACAAGCTACTAAAGATGCTGGAAAGATTGCAGGTTTAGAAGTTCTCAGAATCGTTAATGAGCCAACCGCTGCGGCTTTAGCATATGGTTTGGATAAAGAAAATGAAAAAATTCTTGTTTTTGATTTAGGTGGAGGTACATTTGACGTTTCAGTTATTGAAGCTGGTGATGGAGTAACTGAAGTTCTATCTACATCTGGAGATACACATTTAGGTGGTGATGATTTTGATAGATGCATCGTAGATCACTTAGCCAGTACTTTTAAATCTAATGAGGGAATTGACCTCAGACAAGATAAGCAAGCTTTGCAAAGATTGACTGAAGCTGCAGAAAAAGCAAAAATAGAGCTCTCAAATGCTACGCAAAGTGAAATAAATTTACCTTTTATTACAGCGACGCCTGAAGGACCAAAACATTTGGATTTGAACCTTACTAGAGCAAAGTTCGAGGAATTAGCAGCTTCTTTAATTGATAGGTGTAAGACCCCAGTTGAGAGAGCTATAGGTGATGCAAAAATTTCTACTAGTGAAATTGATGAAGTTGTTATGGTTGGAGGCTCATCTAGAATACCTGCTGTTTTAGATTTAGTTAAAAAAATAATTGGTAAAGAACCAAATCAAACTGTTAATCCTGATGAAGTAGTAGCTGTTGGAGCTGCAATTCAGGGAGGAGTTTTGGCAGGAGAAGTTAAAGATATATTGCTGCTCGATGTTACTCCACTCTCTTTAGGTGTAGAGACTTTAGGGGGAGTAATGACAAAAATGATAAATCGAAATACTACAGTACCTACGAAGAAATCTGAAACATATTCAACCGCTGTGGATGGACAAACAAATGTAGAAATTCACGTATTGCAGGGTGAAAGAGAAATGGCTTCCGATAACAAAAGTTTAGGAACTTTTAGATTGGATGGTATACCCTCAGCACCTAGAGGTGTTCCACAAATTGAAGTTACATTTGATATAGATGCAAATGGAATTCTTAGTGTTACTGCCAAAGATAAAGGAAGTGGTAAAGAACAAAGTATTTCTATTACTGGTGCTTCAACTCTATCTGATAATGAAGTAGAAAAAATGGTAAAAGATGCTGAATCAAATGCATCTGCAGATAAAGAAAAAAGAGAAAAAATCGATTTAAAAAATCAAGCCGAAACACTTGTATATCAGACAGAAAAGCAACTTGGTGAGCTAGGAGACAAAATTGATGCTGCAGCAAAGTCTAAAGTTGAAGAAAAAAGTAATGCTTTAAAAGAGGCAACTTCAAAAGAAGATTATGAATCAATGAAAAAACTCCTTGAAGAACTTCAGCAAGAACTTTATGCAGTTGGTTCATCTGTTTATCAGCAACCTGGCAATCAACCTCCATCGCCTGGCGCGGCAGGAGGTCCTGATCAGAGTGATACAAGCGAAAAGGGTGGAGATGATGTAATTGATGCAGATTTTACTGAAACGAAAGATTAAGTAAAGTAATTTTTAATTTCATTAGCAACCCATTTAGAACAAGCTGGGGCAAGTAAAATCCCATTCTTATAAAAACCTGTACAAATAATTAGTCCATCTTCAAGATTTTTCATTATCGGCGAAGCCTCACCATCTGGCCTTGATCTTATTCCATACCATTTTTTAGAAATCTTCCCTTTCATCAGCCAATTTGGTTTTTTGTCTAGAAAATTTGTAAGTTTTTCGAAAGTATTCTCTTCTGGCTTGGTACTATATTCGTCGGTGGATCCAATAATTAGCTTATTTTTTGATTTTGGGATTATATTTTTACCATTTATATTGAATTGTTTTGGCAGCGATAATAAATCAACTTCTGCATCATTTACATCAATTTCCATAGCTTGACCCAAGACAGGTTTTAATGTGATGTTGTGAGATATGCTATCCATTAAATCAATTGCCTTTAGTGAATTGCACAAGATAACCATATCAGATTTGATATTTTCATTATTTCTTGTTGTAGAAATCCATTGATTGTTTGATTTTCTGATTTTTATTATTTCTCCTTGTGAAAAATTGATTTTTCTATGTTTTAAATATTTATCTAAAGTTTGAAGTAAAGAAAAAGGATTTATTCTTCCATCTTTGAACGAAATCATTCCTTTTATATTTTTTGTTTGGAAGGCTTTATTTATATTCTTGATAAATATTGAGTCTCTTTCTAAAATTCGTAAATTTTGATCATTATTTTCATAAATAAATTTCTCTAATTTTTTAAATTTTTC
>CACNQS010000013.1 GCA_902622625.1 uncultured Prochlorococcus sp. | reverse complement strand
ATTTAAAAAATATTAGGACATGATTTTTCTGCAATAAATTTTTTTAAATTCAAAACCCCTTCTCTTGTAAAAAGAATGCTTCCTTCTTTGGAATCATCTGCCCAATAAGAATCTCTTTTTCCAATAGCTAACCAAAGCCTATCAGGTAATGTTGGCATGTACATACTCTCGAAAGCAGATGTTCCTATGTCATTTTCTTCTTTCATATCTTTGCATGCTTCTATCATTAGTTTGGGTCGATTTAAATAATGCCTGACACCCTGCCAATAATATTTTGTTTCAGCTTTAACTGGGGCGATGAATAAAATAATAAATATTAGGTATTTCATGATTTAACTTTTTTTAAATATAAGAACTGCAAAAAAAAGCCACCTTATATAAAAGGTGACTTTTATTAGTAGTTTTAACTAGATTTTTCCAATATTTAGGAAAAGAGTTTCACCAGTTGATTTCTTTCCAGTCCCGTCGTTGTCAGTTGAAATCCATGCTTGCCCTTCGCTTGTTATTGCTAAGCCTTCAACCTTTTCAAGGATAAAACCACCCGTAGATTGCATTACTGGTTTTAGATCAGTAACTAACTCTTTTTCAACTAAAGGATAAAGTCTGGGAGGAATATTAGTCTGAAGACCTTCGAAAATAACATCATCTAAATCTATTTTATATATAGCTTTCAATTTCGCTTTCTTTCCATAGAAACTATCTCTTTCGATTACATAAAGTGCCCCGTCATGGTAAGTCAATTCTGAAATGCCAACGCCACCTTTTTTGATCCTATCTAATTGATAATTTACGGCCCCCCACTGTTTGGTTTTTAAGTTATAGGAAAGAATCTTAGTAGTATTGAAAGTATCATCACCCCAAGGCTTCTGTTGAGCAATATAAAGAATATTTCCATTCCTTGTTATGCCTTCAAAACCAGGATTTTTAGCATAATTAAGATATGAAAGTGGTGGAGTTATCTTCTCTAAAATTTCACCATCTGAGCTTACATGGTAGATTGCAGGAGGATGTTCATCTAGCTTTTTCTTGATTCCTTCAGTAGAAATGTAGAATCCACCATTACCATCAGTAGTAATACCCTCTTGATCCATAAATAATGCAGTCTTACCATCTAGCTTTATATCTATAGCTCTTTCTAATAGTGCTGGGGAAGATGAAGGATCAATAACGTAAATTCTTGGCTGAGTTTTAAAAGTCCCATCATTTACAGCATAAATTTTACCGTCATCACCAGCCACCATTCCACTTATCGCACCCCAAGATACAAATTCAAGGCCATTTTCATTTGTTAAATGTGGGTATGAAGCAGGAGCATCTTGTAGTTGATAAATAGTCACATGAGAAGATAAACCAGGTTCTTTTTTGTTGTAGTCTTTTTCATTTGCTGAGGCAATTAACCCCCTCTCTGGAATTGCGACAAATCCCTCTGGTCCAATGCCTGATGGAAGTAATTGAGTAAGCAAAGGTTGATTTAGTTCTGTGATATCGTAAACAGCTACTATCCCAGCTCGTTCAGCACCAACAAATAAATAGGGCGTCCCATTAATTTTTGAATATGTAACTGACTCAGGTTCTACTCCCTTTTTACCTGCTCTCCCATCTTGGAAATGACCTATTTGTGCAATTGCTCTTTCTAGTCTATTTGCATCTTCATAAACTACTGTTCCATCTTTTTTAAAAATAGTCCAGGATCTTGAACCACCTCTTTTTGCCTGATTTGGATCAATATGCTTGTAATCGCCTTCATTTGCTGTTGCAAAATGGTCATTATCAATCCAAGTAAGACCATCGGGTTCTCTTCTTACATTCTTTAGTTTGCTTTTAAATTTATGTGCTCCATCTTTCTTTGTATCCATTCCTGCCATTTGTTTTACAACTCCTGCCGAGAAATGTGATATTACATTTCCATCTTTATCAATTACTGCAAGATGGTTGTTTTCTTGAAGAGAGACAACTGTTTCACCAAGATCATTAATAGCAACGAATTCTGGTTCGGGATCAAAAGGAGCTATTTCGGATAAGCCTGTTAAATCTACTTTTTTAATTGAGTTACATTGTATTTTTCCTCTTTTGTTTAACTTCACAAGAGAAACATAACCTGCAGGATTAATTTGAATGCCATTGTCATCAATTTGAGGGATAATTCCATTTTTATATTCTTCATCCCTCTCATTTTCTATAGCGACAGCTAGAAATGTCCCGTCTGGTGAAACAAAAACGCTATCAGGCTGCCCACCTAAATCACATTCTTTTACTGCTTTTCTTGTTTCTAAATTGTATTGAACTAATGCTCCTGAAGGATTTGTATAACTTTCAGATGTATTTGAACCTATATAAGCATTGTTTCCAAGTGCTGCAATTCCAGTGGGTTCTGCTTCCAGTTCAACAACTCCCAATGCTTTAGGTTTTGCAGGGTCTGAGATATCAACTAAACCTACTACTCCTAGATCGCTATCTGTATACATCAAAGTCTTACCATCTTCTGAAGCTGTAACAACTTCTGAAGAAGTTTTGGTGGTAGATTTTGATCCTTTTGGTAAATTATCACTTACATTAAAAGAGGAAATTCTATTGAAGTTTTTTTCATTTGCCCAATATTTTGTATTCCAATTTGCAAATCCGCTACTTGTAGAGGAGGCGACAATTGCAAGTAATGCTGAAAAACTTGCAGCAGCTAGGGTTTTTTTCATTTAATGCGTAAGGAAATACATATTCATGCTCCCTTTAAAAAGTTAAGAGAAAAAAATAGATTTGTTAAGAACTATTTAAGGTTTATAAAAAGGTAAGCAAAAAAAGGACCTCCTAATTGGAGGCCCTTTTAATGTGGTTAATTTCGTTAGAACTTGAAACCAATTTCTGCACCGACACCAGTAGTATCATCTCCATTATTAGCTCCTTCAACTATAAATGCAAAAGGAGTGAAACTCATACCGTCATTAAATTCGTAGGTATAAGAAAGATCATAGGCATATAATTCCTCATCCCCATCAGTTATTGCACCGTTGGTACCCATACCTATTGTGATTTCACCAGGGCCAAGATCAGAGCTTAGTCCAACTGCAAATTGAGTTGTATCATTTCCTGTATCTGGGTCACCAAATTCGTATCCACCACTAATTGTTGGAAAACCATCAGGAGAATAAGAAGCATTTATACCCCAGTAGGACGCTACATCTACATTAGCGTAAGCTATAGCAAACGCGTAATTGTCAGCACTATAAGCAGCATTTAGAGCATATATGTCTTCACCTTCTTTTGTGAACATACCACTAGTTTCTTCACCATCATCAGCTGAAATACCAAGTCCAAATGAAAAGCCATTATCAAGATCATAACCAGCACTAATTGACTGATCACCACCAACAGCAATAGAGTTTCCTGTTCCACAATCACTTAAAGCGTCAACAGTGTTTCCATAACTACAGGCTCCAGTAAATTGCTTACTCGCATCCAATGAATCACCAACAGTTATAGACCAGCCTCCAACTGGGAAAGTGTAGTTTAAGTCAGAAACTTTAAGTGCATCTCCATTATCTGCACCAAAATCTGTAACTGCGAGGAAACTGTCTGTAGCAGGTGTATTTCCTGTTTCAATTTCCACGTTTAAGTTGTCTTCACCAGTAAAACTTGTGTTTAGGTCGACTTCCCAGAAATATGACGCCATAACAGCTTCATCGGTTACACCATCAGTACCACCAATCTGGAATTTAGCTGTTCCTTTCATAGTTGTTGTTTCGCTGAAAGAACCAGCTTCTATGCCATTAACACGAGCTTCAAGGCCATCCACTCTTCCTTTCATAATTGCTAACTCAGAACCAAGCTCATCACTTAGTCTATCGATTGCAGCTCCATTCATTAACCCTTCACCACCTGCTATTAAATTGTTTAATTCAGCAGCAGCTTCTAAGCGAGTAACTGAGTTGCCATTAAATTTTGGACTATTTGTTAGATCCTTCAGTGAATCGTAAGCCCAATCTCCTGGGAATAAAGTATCGGATTTGAAATCACCTAAAGATACTAGATTGTTAGAGTTTGAATAGTCACTAAGATCCGTTGAATTGATCTCAGCTGCGTTTACTGCAAAACCTGATGCCATAGAAATGATGGCAGGAGCAGCAATTAATTTTTGAAAAAGTTTCATAAACCTCAACACGTAAAAATGGACACAAGTCCAATTTCATACCAACGAATTAAATTTAAGAAAAGAGTAAGAAATTAGGTCAGAAGGAAATTTTAAAGAGGGTTTAAATTTTTCTTAAATCAAACATTATGATTTCTTTATTTTTTGAATATTTTTTAAATAAGAATTTAAAATTGAAATTTTTTTATTTTCAAATATTTTCAAATTCAAACGTAAATAAGTTAAATTGATATTTAGTTTAAGAAGGGGTTAAGAACTAATTAACCACAGGATAAAATTTCAATTAATGAGTATTTGTGTATAAATTCGGTGCTATATATATGTAGTCTTTAATTTAATCATGACATCCATGAACATAGCTAAGAAAGCTTTGGTTTTCACTTCTGCAGTAGCCATTGCTGCTGGTACAAGTGTTCCTGGCACAAGTGTTTCTGCTAAAACAAGATTAAGTGGTGCTGGAGCATCATTTCCTGCCAAAATTTACACTCGTTGGTTCAAAGATTTAGCCTCTTCAGGAGGGCCAAGAGTAAACTATCAAGCTGTTGGTTCAGGCTCTGGAAGAAAAGCTTTTATTGATCAGACAGTAAACTTTGGTGCTTCTGATGATCCTATGAAGGATAAAGATATAGCAAAGGTAACAAGAGGATTAGTACAGATTCCTATGGTAGGAGGAACTATTGCTTTTGGTTATAACTATGATTGTGATTTGAAACTTACTCAAGAGCAAGCAGTAAGAGTTGCTATGGGTATGGTTAAAAACTGGAAAGAATTAGGCTGTAAACCTGGTAAATTAACTTGGGCACATCGTTCTGACGGATCAGGCACAACCAAAGCTTTTACTAACTCTATGGAAGCTTTTTCAAAAACTTGGACACTAGGAACAGGTAAATCAGTTAAGTGGCCAGCAGGCGTTGGAGCAAAAGGTAATTCAGGTGTAGCAGGTGTTATACAAAATACTCCTGGTGCAATTGGTTATGTTAACCAGTCTTACATAAAAGGTAATGTTAAAGCTGCTGCACTTCAGAATCTTTCAGGTGAGTTTCTAAAACCATCTGTAGAAGCAGGAGCTAAGGCTCTTAATGGTATTACTCTAGATGAAAATCTTGCTGGTAAAAATCCTAACCCAACTGCAAAAGGAGCATACCCTATAGCTTCATTAACATGGATACTTGCTTATGAAGAGGGTAATGGTAGAAACACTAAAGCTATCAAACAAGCCTTTAATACATTGTTAAGTGATGAGTATCAAGATAAAGCTCCATCACTTGGATTTGTCCCCTTAAAAGGAGATATTCTTGAGAAGTCAAGAGCTGCTGTAAAAAGAATCGGTAAATAAACCGTAAGACAATATTTAAAAGGAGGAATTTATTTCCTCCTTTTTTTATGCAAACAAATATTTTGACAAGCCTAATATTAAAGAAAAAAGAATAAGTATGTATGTTGGAACTATTTTTAAAAAAGATAATAGTGTGGAGATTAAAACTATAAAAATAGAGCTAATTAAAAAGTATTTTGATGAAAAACTATCTTCAATTAAATTAAATCCAGAAAAAATAACTGCTCCTGGAATTGTATTGATTACTCCTTCGATAAAGTAATTAATCGATTTAATTCTGTTTTTTATAAAGCCTTTTCCAAAAACAAAAATCAATAAAAAACTTGGTAAAAAAATTGCAAAAGTTGATATTAATGAATACTTTAAAGCTTCATTTATTCCTCCGACCGAAAACCCTGCTTTGTATCCAATAAAACTTGTAATTAATAAGACAGGACCAGGCGTTATTTGGCTAATCATTATTCCATCTATAAATTCATTATTTGTTAACCATCCTTGCGAGATAACATAATCACTCATAAGAGGAATGATTACTAATCCACCTCCAAAAATAAAAAAGTCCTAATTTAAAGAAGAAAAAAAACAGATTAAGATAATCTACTAGAAACTTTAAGTTTATAGACTCTCTTAAAAAATAAAAAAAATTAGATATATCTAAAAAGACCGAGCTACTCAAAAATGAGGTTGTTGAAAATATAGATAAAGGGACCAAGCTATAAAAAATATCTTTGAATTTCTTTAAAAATATATTTATCAATCCTGCAATAGTAAGTATTGTAATTAGTGGAAATTGAATACTATTATATTTGGCAAATATAAGTAGAAATAATATTGAGCTAGAGAATAATATTCGATCAAACTTTAATCTTTTTTTTAATAGAACTAATGAGAATGAAAAAATTATTCCTGCAATAATAGGCGGATTAAAATAAATTAAATCTGTTAAGAATTTCGATCCAGAACCAATTTGCCAAAAAAAACTAAGAGCTATTACCGAAATGAATCCTGGGATAATGAAACTTATACCGGATACCAATCCACCAAGATAACCATTAATTTTAAGACCTATATATATTGCCAATTGAGTAGATATTGGTCCTGGAAGTATTTGACATAATCCAATACCTTTTTCAAAAGATTGAGTTGATATGAATTTTTTATTATTTATTAGTTCATCTTCGAATAAGGAAATATGAGCATAGGGTCCTCCAAAACTTAAAATACCAATTTTTAAGAAAGTTTTTGCGAGTTCAATTAAGGATATTTTTGCCATTAAAATATTCTAATTCCCAAAAATTAGTCTTTATGGAGCTGATAGGCTTTGTTTGAACGAGGGTAATTTAAGACTGGAGATCCAAGATAAGAATATTAAAAGTGATGAAAAATAAAGACAATATTGAAGACCAACACTTGCATTTCTCCCAATCATAAATAATAAGCCAGAGAGTAATGTTCCAATTAGTCTTCCAGCAGCATTTGCCATGTAATAGAAGCCAACATTTAAACTGACTTTTTCATTATCAGAGTAGGCCAAAATCATATAAGAATGTGTAGAGGAATTCATTGCAAAAACGAATCCAAAAATAGTGAGTCCTAAAATTATTGCTATCGATGGAGAACTTTCTCTCCATAATGCGATTCCTATCAAAGATGGTATGACCATTAATACGGCACTCCAAAATTGAATAGCTTTACGATCTGGACTTTCTTTTTGTCCCCACATCTTTCTAATTGCTGGAGCAGAAGCCTGAACAATTCCATAACCTATTACCCAGGCCCCAAGAAATAATCCTATTTCCATGTAGTCCCAACCAAAGGCCATATCTAGGAATACTGGAAGAGCCACAACAAACCAAACATCTCTTGCTCCAAAAAGAAAAAATCTTGCTGCTGAAAGAATATTTATTGCATTTGATTTTGAAAAAAGATCATTAAAAGCTGGTTTGGTTTTCATCTTGCCAATTTCTCCAGGCAAAATTAATGTCAATAAAAAGGCTAAGCAGAGTCCAAAACCCATAATTCCTACAGCATTATTGAATCCAAATAACTTATATAAAAGTCCACCTAAGAAAAAGCCAACTCCCTTAAGAGCATTTTTAGATCCAGTTAAAATAGCAACCCATTTAAAAAGTTGTTTTTGGCCAGTATCATTGCCATCATTTGTCTCTGGAACTACTGTCTTAACAGCACTTTTAGCACTCATTTTGTTTAAATCTTTTGCTATCCCACTAACTGCTTGAGCAACCATAACGTATGCGACACTAAAAATTACCGGCCAATCTTCCTTAACTGGAATAAGCATAAAAAGAGCGATGATTTGCAGGATAGTCCCAATCCATAAAGTAAGCCTTAATCCATATCTTGCTCCTATCCAGCCACCATAAAGATTAGTAATTATTCCAAAAAACTCATAAAAAAGGAAAAGTAAAGAAATTTGTAGAGTTGTGTAACCTAGCTCATGAAAGTGACCAACAACTAATAATCTTAATGCGCCATCAGTAAGCGTGAACGCCCAATAGTTTGCTGTTACAACACTATATTGTTGAATATTAGATAACTTCATAAAGACATAAATTAAATCTCTTTTTTGATTACATATTCAGTAAGATCTGCAAGTCTGCAGCTGTAACCCCACTCGTTGTCATACCAAGCGTATATCTTTAATAAATTTGAATTAACAACCATCGTTGATAAACTATCAACTATTGAACTTCTAGAGTCATTTACATAATCTGCAGAAACTAAAGGTCTTTCTTCGTAGCCAAGAATTCCTTTCAAATAAGTTTCTGAAGCTTCCTTTAGTGCCAAATTTACTTGTTCAGTTGTCACTTCTTTATTTAATTCAAAAACTGCATCTGTTAAAGAGCCATTAAGTAGAGGAACTCTTACTGCATGCCCATTTAATTTTCCTTTTAATTCTGGAAAGATCTCAGCAATAGCCTTAGCAGATCCAGTGGTAGTAGGGATTAAACTTTGCATACATCCTCTTGCTCTCCTCAAATCACTTTTATAAAAATCTACAGGAACTTGAGTGTTGGTAACATCGTGAATAGTTGTAATAGCGCCGTGCTTGATAGAAAAATTTTCATTGATTACCTTTACTATTGGAGCTAAACAATTTGTAGTGCAAGATGCAGCAGTTACTAATTTATGTTTGGAAGGGTCGTAAAGACTTTGATTTATACCGTAAACAATATTAAGTGATTCGGCTTCTGCAACAACTCCTTTAACTGGACAAGCTACTATTACTCTTTTCATCCCTAGAGAATCAAAATAGGGATTTAGTTTGTCTGGCTTTTTATTCTTTCCTGTACATTCCAAAATAATATCTACAGAAGATTTTTCCCAAGGAACATCAAGATAATTTTTAAAAGATGTGTAGTCTAATTTCTTTCCCTCAATTATTATTTCTTCTTCTTTAACATTTATATCTTTCCCCCATCTGCCATGGACTGAATCGAATTCGAGTAAATGCGCAGCGGCATTCGAATCTCCTGCTATCTCATTTATATGAGTTATTTCTATATCAGCTCTATCCCATAATGCTCTGAAAACTAATCTGCCAATTCTTCCAAAACCATTAATTCCAATTTTCATAACTTTGAAATTTTCTATATAAATCATACATCAAAATATTTTGATATATCAAGATGTTTTGATTAATGAAATCTTTTTTATTTAAGCTATATTTAAAAGAATTTAATTACTTTAAAATTGTTAAAAAATATCAGCAAAGTAAAAAAAGAAAATATATCTAAGTTGATGGTTTCATTTTCTGATCCTTTTAGGCTAGAAATAATTGACCTAATGATGGATGGAGAAGTTTGTGTATGCGATATTATGAAATTAACTAAGTTATCTCAATCAAGAATTTCATACCACATAAAAATTTTAAAGGAAGCTGGTCTTATTTCAGACAGACAAGAAGGTAGATGGGTCTACTACAGCCTAAATAAAGAATCTCTCTTTTTGATCAAGGAATGGATAACTTCTTTGACAGATTATTCTTCAAATAGAAAACGTTGCTGCGAATAAATTATATTTTAGATTTTATTAATTAACTTCTGATTCCCTGTCATAGGTCATTCCTGATTGTTCCATCCACTCAGCTTTAGTTTTGCAATTTTGTTTGTGATTAAAGATGTGAAAACCTTCAATAATAATCATTATGGATAGAAGCAAAACAGGAATAAAATATACAGGTGAAGATATTACTTCTTTATATTTGATTTGAGCTATGAATTCCCTGTATTTAAACATCTCCTTAATTTCTATTTAATAAATAATATTCACCTATGGTTAAGTAAAGTTAAAGAAAAAATCCTTTTAAAAAATTTAGTTTAAGGATGCTTACTTTGAAAAACTTTGGTGGTCTGTAGCGTGTTCTCAATATATAAGGAGTTGTTTGTTGATAATCCCCGCACTTTTCGAGGGTGCATCAAATAAAGTCGAAGGTCACTACTGTGGGCTGTTTGAAGGTCGCAAATATCTGACAACTTTATATTGCCTAAGTCAGAACTAATTCAACCTAAAAATGCACACAAGGCGAGCAACTTCCGTGGCTTTTTTATTATAAATCCAACATATTCCCCGGAATTTCCACGGATACTTTTGAGACTCTATTTTGATATATCTGAGATCGACTGCTATGACTATCGGGGCGACAGGATTCGAACCTGCGACCTAGTGCTCCCAAAGCACTGGACACCCCAAAGCGAGCACTAGGTTTTCAAGCTATATCTATTTTCTTGCGTACTCTTGCGTAATTTGTCCTGACAAATAAACCGTCATATGACATAAATATGACATAATTCTTTTGATTGACAGTCGATCTACAATAAGGGGCAATTAGCTCCTTTTTTTATGTCAATTGAAACAACTGTTTTAGATTTCAAATTAAGTAACACTTTTGAGGAATATGAGGCTCATATGAATGCTCCTGAACAACAGGCCATGTTTAAAGAGATGGGAGTAAAAACCTTTTATATTGGCAAATCATTGGAAGACCCCAAAAGAGCAACCGTAATGTTTCAAGGTCCAGTAAATACTTGTTACGACATCTTTGTTAACCCAGAAACTAAACCAATAGTCGAAGCATCAGGTCATATTTATGAAGGGACAATAATAAACCGCTGGATTTCTGATTAATTTTGAAACTCTTACTACTTGCACCGCTATATTAAATACGATTGACAGTCGATCTAAAAATCTAAATTTAAACATAAATTAAATGCCTTTTAAATTATCGTTTTTAGATTGAAATTACACTATTTAATTTAAATTATGGCTTACTATCACGTTCATGGCGTTATCCCAGATACTCTTTCTCAATCCGAAGGTTACAAACTCTTTGAACAATATATTGCTTCTGGCGCACCTAAGGATAATTTTGATGGATTTGAACTGATTAGTAGAGTACATGCTCCCCAAACTGGAGAAGTTTTTGTAACATGCAAAGCTGACAGTCATTTAAAAATGGCTGAACATTTTGGTATTTGGAGAGCAAAATTTGGCGTTGAATGGAATGTACTTCCCGTTTTTAATGATGAAGAAGTTATTCTAAGAAATAAACAACTTGCTGAAGAAATAGCAGCGATGGGATAATTTAATTGATTGACAGTCGATCTAAAATAAGGGGCAATTAGCTCCTTTTTTTATGTCTCTTGAAACTACTGTTTTTACATTCAAAATTAATGTCCCTTATGAAGAATGGGCTGCTGTTTATGACAGTGAAGAAAATATACAAATGATGAAAGAAACTGGAATGACTTGCTTATACAAAGGTGTAAACAAAGATGATCCAACCAGTGTAATTGTCATTGAGCAGGGTGAAGAAGGTAAAGCAATAGCTATGTTTAAAGATCCAGAAGTCAAACCATTAATTGAGAGTGCAGGTCATATTTATGATTCGACTGTTATTTCAAGCTACTTTTAATTGACAGTCGATCTAAAGTAAATAATAAATCTTGGTGAGTTTTGAAGTGATTACAAAATTTCTTTACTTAAACTTATCTTAAATTAAAGAATTAAAAATAAATACAATTATATTTTGCTTTGAAAAAATTTTTATTTACAAATATCTTTATTTTAGGTTTAAGTGCTTCATCAGTGATGGCTGATCATTGGGGTAAACCCAAAAATTTATCTAGTAATGGTCCATGGAATGAAAACTTATCTGCGATTATTAAAGATTCAGACAAACTAAGATTAGAAAAACCTAAACAAACTATCGTAAAACAAGCAGGAGTATCGAATATTGTCGATTTTGAGGGAACTCCTAGAGTTTACTTTCAGTGGTTGACAACAGATAAAGAGAAAATTAGAAATTTTGATCACATTGCTTTTATTGATTACAAAGATCAAATTTGGTCTGAACCAAAAGTTGTAAAATTTTCAGCTAGCAATGATTCCAAAATTTTAAATAAGCCTGAAAAATATCCAGTAGATCCAACAGTAGTAAGAACTTCGGAAGGTAAATACAGAATATATTTCACAACACATTCAAAAAAAGGAACATATATTGCTTCTGCCGTATCTGACGATGGAGAAAATTTCAACATTGAACCAGGGAAACGTTTTAGGAAAAAAGGATTTGATATAAAAGATTGTGCTGTAGTTTTTTTTAATGATTTGTGGCACATGATAACTCCTTCTCATAGAAATGATGGAATTGGATATTATTCCTATTCAACCGACGGATTACTCTTTGTTAGGGGGGATGATCTAAAGATAGATTCAAAAGGTGATTGGTTAGGAAACTTTTTTATTAAAAATGAAAAAGTATATTTTCTTGGAACTAGGTTTGTAGCAAGTACGAAGGATTTTAAAAATTGGCAAAAAGAATTCAACCATAAATTAAACGATCCTTCTATGTTTGTTATTGGAGAAAAAAATATTCAAATTTCTACTACAAGATGAATAAAACGCTTACTACTTGCATAAAAAAAAAGAGCTAGGGTTGCACTCCTAACTCTCTAATAACAACACCGCGTACCTTAATCAAGGTATTTCTTAAATACCTATCCTTAAAAAATTTATAAGGAATAACTAAGAATATCTGCGAATAACTAAGCAAAGGCAGGCATATGACATAAATATGACATAAATACCAATATGTCATATACCAAGCAATAAAAAAGACAGGCTGGGAAACCTGTCTATAACTTGGATTATTAGAGTCGGGGCGACAGGATTCGAACCTGCGACCTAGTGCTCCCAAAGCACCCGCGCTACCAAGCTGCGCCACGCCCCGCTCATAAGATTTTAGTTCATAACAGTCATCTATAAAAGACCAAATTGCTAAATTTTTGTAAAAAATTTCTATAAAGGCTAAAAAAAAATTTTAGTTTCTATTTTTAAAAAAAATTAAAACAATTCTATAAATTTTTTATCCAAACTAAGAAATTACATTACTTAATAAGTTGGCTTTGAAATTTTTTGAATTACGACATATTTATAATATAAATTGAATTCCATAAGGATATCCATCTAAATTGCTTTCGAGACTTAGAAGTATGAAAAAATTAGAAGATTTGATTCTCACTTATAAGGATTTTCCAAAAAAAGGTATTTACTTTAAAGACGTTTTAGAAATTCTTCAATATCCAGATATTTTTCAAGACCTTATTTTAAAAATGTCTTCAACTAAATTTTTAAAAAATGCTGAAGCAATAATTTCCATAGATGCGAGGGGATTTATTTTTGGTTCTGCAATTGCTCTAGAATCATCTAAACCCATGATTGTTGCAAGAAAACCGGGAAAGCTTCCAGGAGAAATATTAACACGAGAATATAATTTGGAATATGGAAAAAATTCTCTTTCAATACAAAGTAATGCGTTAAAAAAATTCAATTCCTTCGTAATCGTGGATGACTTGTTAGCTACAGGAGGAACAGTAAATTGTGTCTCGAGGCTACTTCAAGATCAAAGGAAGGAAATTTTAGGGTTAATAACTGTTATAGAATTAAACGAATTAAGAGGTAGATCTCAATTTGATTTTCCTATTCACTCAATTATTTCGCTTTAAAAATCATAGTAGATCTCTTCAATAAAAAGTTATTATTAAATGAACGTTTATAAGCTAGAAGCAGTAAAATTTTCGGAATTAAAATTATGTATAAATAAGTAACTTAAATAATTAAATTTATATAATACCTACCGATCCTGCTGTGAAACCAACTGCGAGAAAAAATACAAATTCCAACAAATCTCTAGGTAGAGAATTAACAATAAGATTAAGGTGAGTCATTTGACCTTGTGCTCCTCAGGTATAAATTTAAAAAAATATAACTAATTTTTTTTTCTGTTGAGGGAAATAAAAGTTATTTTTTCTTTTTTCTAAAGATTTCAGGAAAGTAAACTTCAAAAGAAAATAATTTTCAAAATCCTATTTAAACTTTTAACCAAATTAATTTACTGCTCAAGTTATATTTAAATGCTATATTTTTTTTATTAAGTTTAAAACTCTGAGGAGTTATGGATTATAAAAAGAAATCCTTAAATAAATTAAATCAAGAAGAAAGCTACGAGGAAATTGACACTAGGTTAGCTTCTGGATGGTATGTAGATGGAGTTGATAATAAAAAAAAGAAAAAATACAAAACAGAAAAAGTTTCTTTCAAAATTTCCAAAAAAATATAAATTTTAAATCGAAAATTTAAATTTAAATGCAAAATAAAGTGACAAAACAATACATAAAATGACTGTATAGGTTTAGAAAGTGGCACAAATTATTCAAAAATGTAGCCGTTAATACTTGATTTTGTATACCTACATACACTATCTTGAGGTGTACTTTAAATTTCGTGTGAGGAAATTTATGAAGCTTTTTAAAAGCTTGCTAGTAGCACCAGCGACACTAGGCTTACTTGCGCCTATGTCAGCTACTGCAAATGAAGTTACTATTAATGACTTCAACGCTGCAGAAGAAATTGCAGTTACTAATAGCCGTGTAGACGGTTTAGAAGCAAGGCTAAACAATTTTGAAGCTGGTTCTTTCTCAGAAACAACTACAGCATCATTCGGATCTAATTTTTACGTAGGTTCTGTTGATGGTTCTTCAACTGGTGAAGCAATAACATTCACTTACGATTTTGCAATGGATCTATCAACAAGTTTCACTGGTGATGATTCATTTGATGTTGCTGTAATCGCCGGTAATGCTGATGGAACAGCTGTTGATGGTTACATGGGTGGAGATAGCACAACTGGTGATGGATTAGTTCTTGATGGAGTGTCTTATACATTCCCATTAGGCGGAGCTACCGTAATTGTTGGTGATGGCGTAGGTGTTGATGACATGAACACTGGAGCTTGTGCTTATAGTGCTTTCACTGATTTACTAGGTGATTGTGGTACATCAAGCGTTGGTGGATCTGCTGATTCTGCATTTGCTATCGGATATGACTTCGGTAATGGCTTCACAGTTGCTGGTGGTGCTGGTGGTGGTGATAGTACTAGTGGTTATTTCACAGCTGAAGACGACAGTACTATTGGTTTAGAGGCTGCTTACACAACTGATCTTTATGGTATTTCTGTTGCATACACAGACGATGAAGATTCAGGAGTGGATACTACTTACTGGAGTATTCAAGGAATGATCGCACCAGAAGGTTACCCTTCTATAAGTGTTGGTTATGAAACTGATGATGATGATGCAGACGCGATTTTTGCAGGTCTTACTTTCTCTGAAGTTGGTCCTGGATCAGTAAGTCTTGGAATGGCATCAACTGAGTTATCTTCTGATGATTACTACCAGTATGAACTTTCATATGCATACCCACTAAATGATGGTATGACAATCACTCCTGGTGTTTTTATTAAGGAAACATCTGGTGATGATGAAACAGGTGTAGTAGTAACTACAAGCTTTAGTTTCTAAATAACCTTTAACTAATAAGTTAAGAAAAAACTGCACACAAAGAGAGACCTGCTTTACAGCAGGTCTTTTTTTGATTTTGTGCCTATGTTTGATTTGTCATACATTCCCTTAATCTTTTCTTAGAACATTGCTAATATATAAAAAATATCCTGTGTGAGGAATTTATGAAGCTTTTTAAAAGCTTGCTGGTAGCACCAGCACTATTGGGTTTATTAACACCCATGACTGCAAAATCTTCTGAGATTGATCTAGTTACTATTTCTACCTTTAATCAAAACAGTATTGATTTTGATTCAAATTCTTTTAAACCAAATTCAGATAAAAAATCTGTTCTTTTATCTGGTGGGGAAGGTCTAGTTGAGAGTTCTATCGATGAGAGTTCTATCGATGAGATTTCATTTTCTGAAACAACTACAGCATCATTCGGATCTAATTTTTACGTAGGTTCTGTTGATGGTTCTTCAACTGGTGAAGCAATAACATTCACTTACGATTTTGCAATGGATCTATCAACAAGTTTCACTGGTGATGATTCATTTGATGTTGCTGTAATCGCCGGTAATGCTGATGGAACAGCTGTTGATGGTTACATGGGTGGAGATAGCACAACTGGTGATGGATTAGTTCTTGATGGAGTGTCTTATACATTCCCATTAGGCGGAGCTACCGTAATTGTTGGTGATGGCGTAGGTGTTGATGACATGAACACTGGAGCTTGTGCTTATAGTGCTTTCACTGATTTACTAGGTGATTGTGGTACATCAAGCGTTGGTGGATCTGCTGATTCTGCATTTGCTATCGGATATGACTTCGGTAATGGCTTCACAGTTGCTGGTGGTGCTGGTGGTGGTGATAGTACTAGTGGTTATTTCACAGCTGAAGACGACAGTACTATTGGTTTAGAGGCTGCTTACACAACTGATCTTTATGGTATTTCTGTTGCATACACAGACGATGAAGATTCAGGAGTGGATACTACTTACTGGAGTATTCAAGGAATGATCGCACCAGAAGGTTACCCTTCTATAAGTGTTGGTTATGAAACTGATGATGATGATGCAGACGCGATTTTTGCAGGTCTTACTTTCTCTGAAGTTGGTCCTGGATCAGTAAGTCTTGGAATGGCATCAACTGAGTTATCTTCTGATGATTACTACCAGTATGAACTTTCATATGCATACCCACTAAATGATGGTATGACAATCACTCCTGGTGTTTTTATTAAGGAAACATCTGGTGATGATGAAACAGGTGTAGTAGTAACTACAAGCTTTAGTTTCTAAATAACCTTTAACTAATAAGTTAAGAAAAAACTGCACACAAAGAGAGACCTGCTTTACAGCAGGTCTTTTTTTGATTAATTAAAGTTTTTTATCATTTAAAACTTAGATATTTTAGATAAAGATGATATTTTTGATTTAATTGTATTGCTTTAAATTTGAGTAATAATATAATTTAGTTTAACTGTTATTATTTTAGAAAATTTTATTTCAGAGTTTTATAATTACATGGTTCCAATTTTTAAATGTTTAATATGTAGAAAAGATATAGAAAGATCAACAAAAACATTTTGGAGTAAAAAAGGTCACCTATTGTGTTCTTCATGCTTGGATAATATAGATAAAAAGAAACTTTGAATTATTAAATTTAGAAAAAAATTCTTTAACATGTAATAATTATCGATCAAGCCTGGAGTTATATAGCCAAATAAACCGTAATTTATTTTTATTATCATAAAACTTGTCATGGTAATTATTCCATTATTTCTTTAGGCTTTTGATCTATAATTTGAGCAATAAATTAAATACAAAATAATATAAATAGACAAAAAATTTCCTCAAAAAATAAATTTAAGTAAAAACTTAAATTTAAAGTTAATTGAGGAAAGTTTAGAGTTATTATGAATCCTTTATTAGGAAAATCTAATATTGGATGCTGATAGCTAAATTTTTAAAATCTACGTGAATAGGATTTAAAACCAACCAGGGATGATTTGTCCAGTAGTTACATATGCGCCAACTGCTGCAACGAAACCTAACATTGCTGCCCAACCATTAAAACGTTCTGCTTCAGGTGTCATGATTAAAAATTAATGAATTATATAAATTATTGTAACAGAAATTATGAAGCTTTGTAAAGTAATTTTTAGTTTTTTTTCGAAATTTAATCATTAAGTAGTAATTATGCATTTTTTTTACAGTATTGATACAAAAATGCGTTAAAAATTTTTTTCTCAAGTAAGCCTTGCAAAAAGAAATCTCAGATTATTCATAACAAGTGAAAAAAGTTTTAAATAAAATTGAATTGTATTCTTTCTAGCTAATGAGATTTAAAACTTCTTTATAACTTGACCATTATGACAATAATTTTAGATTTATCTCGGTACGATTTTGCTTGAAATTCAAATCAAGAGCCTAAATAAGTTAAAGCCAGGTGATTAAGAGAGTAAATTTTAAATTTGGTATCTATTTTCTTTCTCTGTTAAGAAGATGAACTCAATAAAAATGTGGGTCGCCTGAGATTCGAACTCAGGACCAGCCGGTTAAAAGCCGGATGCTCTACCGCTGAGCTAGCGACCCATTTTGTAAAATTGAGTACATATGGAATTATCCCTTTTTAAGGTGAAAAAAACAACTTTTTATCTCAAGTTGAACAATAGAAAAACAATTCTTAACTTATGAAATAAAAAATTAAAATTTCTCTCTAAATTTACAGTTAAAAGTTAAAATAATTGGATAAACAATAGAATTTCTAAAATGCTTAGAACAATCGTAGTTTTTGCCCCCATTATTGCTGCTTTGGCTTGGGTTATATTCAATATACAAAAACCAGCAAGAGAGCAATTCAATAGGGACTTTTTGGGCAAGGATTAACTCAATTTGTTAGATAAAGAAGTAATAGTTATTGGTGCTGGTCTTGCAGGATCAGAAGCTGCTTGGCAAGTAGCAAATTCTGGTATACCAGTCAAACTAGTTGAAATGAGACCTATCAAATCAACACCAGCTCATCATACTGGTGAGTTTGGGGAATTGGTTTGTAGCAACAGTTTTGGAGCTTTAAGTCCTGATAGAGCTGCAGGTTTATTACAAAAAGAACTTAGGATTTTTAAATCATTGGTAGTTCAAACAGCAGATAAATTTGCTGTACCAGCAGGCGGTGCTTTGGCGGTTGATAGATCTAAATTTAGTATCGCTTTAACCGATGCTTTATCTAATCATCCTTTAATTGAAATTAAGAGATTTGAACAATTAGATCTCCCAAGTAAAGAAAATATAACGATCCTCGCAACTGGTCCATTAACTGCTGATGAATTGTCTCATAAAATTCAAGCTTTTACAGGTATCGATGGGTGTCATTTTTTTGATGCCGCTAGTCCTATTATTTATGGAGATACTATTGATCAAGAGATTGTATTTAAAGCTAGTAGGTACGACAAGGGAGATCCGGCATATCTAAATTGTCCTATGGGTGAAAATGATTACATCCATTTCAGGAATGAACTTATAGAAGGAGAACAAGCTAATTTAAAAGACTTTGAGAAAGAATCAGCTAATTTCTTTGAAGCTTGCTTGCCAATTGAAGAAATTGCTAGAAGAGGTATTGACACAATGAGATATGGACCGTTGAAATCTATTGGTTTGTGGAATCCAAAATGGGGAGATTTATTTGATAGGGAAAATAGATTAAAAAAGCGACCTCATGCAGTTGTCCAATTAAGGAAAGAAGATTTAGAAGGGAAATTACTGAATATGGTAGGTTTTCAAACTAACCTCAAATGGTCTGAGCAAAAAAGAATATTTAGGATGATTCCTGGTTTAGAAAAGGCTGAGTTTGTACGTTTTGGAGTAATGCATAGAAATACTTTTTTAGAATCTCCAAAATTACTTTTACCGACATTGCAATTTATGAAAAGAGAAAACCTTTTTGCTGCGGGTCAGATAACGGGGACAGAAGGTTATGCAGCTGCAGCTGCAGGAGGCTTGCTTGCAGGGATAAATGCATCCTTATTGGCTAAGGGTAAAAAACCAGTAAGTTTTCCTGATGAATCAATGATTGGTTCTCTAATGAATTTTATCAGTAACAAAAATCAAATATTATCTAATCAGAAAAAGAATAAATTCCAACCAATGCCTGCCTCATTTGGTTTAGTTCCAGAACTAACTAAAAGAATAAAAGATAAAAGATTAAGGTACAAAGTTTATCAAGAAAGATCTGCAGAAGCCTTGAATGACTTTAAAAATAAACTAAATTCTTGTTTTGATAAAGACCACTTACTCAGCAAAATTTACTAAGATTAATTATGAAAGATCCAAAAAATGGAATTAAATAAGGAAAATTTCGATGCAATTATTATTGGCTCAGGAATAGGAGGGTTAGTAACTGCTTCACAATTGGCGGCGAAAGGAGCTCAAGTATTAGTTCTTGAAAAATATATTATTCCAGGCGGGAGTGGAGGCTCTTTTAAGAGAAAAGGTTATACCTTTGATGTAGGGGCTTCAATGATTTTTGGATTTGGAGAGAAAGGTTATACCAATTTATTAACTCGTGCTTTGAAAGATGTAAATGAAAAATGCGAAACTATTCCCGATCCTGTTCAACTGGAATATCACTTACCACATAACTTTAATATTTCTGTAGATAAAAATTATGAGCAATTTATAAGCAAATTATCAGCTAGTTTCCCCAAAGAAAAAAAAGGTATCAAGAAATTCTATGATACTTGTGCAAGTGTATTTAAATGTTTAGATTCAATGCCTCTTTTATCAATAGAGGATCCAGGTTATCTTTTTAAAGTTTTCTTTAAATCTCCATTATCCTGTTTAGGGTTAGCAAGATGGTTACCAGCAAATGCTGGAGATGTTGCAAGAAGGTTTATAAAAGATCCTGAACTTTTAAAATTTATAGATATCGAATGTTTTTGTTGGTCTGTAATGCCAGCTCTAAAAACCCCTATGATTAATGCGGGAATGGTATTTACAGATAGGCATGCTGGGGGGATAAATTATCCAAAAGGGGGAGTTGGAATGATAGCAGAGAAATTTGTTTCTGGTATTGAAAAATTAGGAGGAAAAGTTAGATATAAAGCCAATGTTACTGACATCCTCTTAAAGGATGAGAAAGCTGTAGGAGTTAAGCTCTCAAATGGGGAAGAGATATATTCAAATATTATTGTATCCAATTCCACTAGATGGGATACATTTGGATTAAAAGATAATACTAAAGGATTAATTTCTAGCAAAAACGTGCCAAAAAGTGAATATAAGTGGTCAGAAACCTATAAACCTTCACCTTCTTTTGTTTCGATTCACCTTGGAGTAGAAAAAAATCTAATATCCGATAATTTTAATTGTCATCATATAATCGTTGAAAATTGGGATGAATTAGAAAACGAAAAGGGAGTTATTTTTATTTCTATACCTACTTTGCTTGACTCTTCTTTGGCTCCAGAAGGTAAACACATCGTACATGCATTTACTCCTTCATCGATGAGTGAATGGGAAGGCCTTTCAAGGAAAGAATATTTGCAAAAGAAAGAAAAATATTTTTCTTTCCTTGTTGAAAAAATATCAACTATTCTTCCTAATCTTGAACAAAATATTGATCACAAAGAAATTGGTACTCCCAAAACTCATAAAAAGTTTCTTGGAAGATATGAAGGTAGTTATGGGCCAATTCCCAGTAAAAAGTTGCTTGGACTATTGCCAATGCCTTTCAACACTACAAAAATTAAAAACCTTTATTGTGTAGGGGATTCATGCTTCCCTGGCCAAGGCCTAAATGCAGTTGCTTTTAGTGGATACGCATGCGCTCACAAAATAGGTGCAAAGTTAAACATAAACAGTTTTAAATTGCCCGATTAAAAGGATCCTTCTGAAATGATAGAAAAATTTAAAACTCTTTTTTTTGTGAAAAGTTCGTTAATTTCTCTTTATTTAGCGCTTACAATTCCTTTACCATTTATTTCAATCGAAAATTTAAAAATCCCCTCTATTATAATTTGTGCCCTAGGACTTTATTTGATAATCAATATTACTAGTGATTATGTAGAAACTTGCAGTAATAAGATTTCATATAAAAGTAGCTTTATTGCTAAATTCTTAGGGAAAAAAGATTGGGAGATTTCTTGGAAAGATATTAAATTAATCAAATCTTTGCCAACCAGTCAGGGTAGTAAAGTTTATTACTTTAATACTTTTCAAGGTGATAATTTTCTTGTCCCACAAAGAGTAGAAAAAATTGAAAGATTTTTATTAATTGTTTCCAGTAATACTGGTATTGATATTAAAGAAATATGTTACATATCACCACTATGGACATATAAATTACTGACATTACTATCAGTTTTAATGATTATCGGTGAACTTTTTGCTTTTATAAATTAAATATTATCAATACTGAATCTATAACCTTGTTGTCTAACAGTGGTTATTCCCCCACCTTCTCCCAATCCAGCCTGCTCTAATTTTCTACGCAAAGTTAATACCTGAGTATCTACAGATCTAGGGCCACCACTGAAGGGCGGCCAGGCCATCCTTAAGAGCTCTTGACGACTTCTTACCATTCCAGGCGGCATCAAAAGAGCGCAAAGCAGTGCAAACTCCCTAGGGCTTAATTCTACGGGTTTCTCGCTTAGAGTAACTTGTCTTAATAGAAGATGAACCTCCAAAGGTCCAACCTCAACTTTTTCTTGCAATCCTATCCTTCCCCTTTTTAGGAGTGTTCTGCATCGTGCTGCAAGCTCTTCAAGTCCAAAAGGTTTTCTGAGAACATCATCTGCCCCTTCATCTAATAGATTTACTAATGCTTCAACACCTGATCTTGCCGTTAAAACTATGACTGAAGACCCCAGTTGTTGAGCTAGTCTCATTGCAGTATTCTGCTCGAGTATTTCTGCGCTAACTAACAAGTCAGGTGATTGTTCTCTGCATAAGTCAATAGCTTCTGCGGCTGTACCTACTGCTGCAGCTAAATGGCCATCTTGGCGAAGCCTTTGCACAAGTACTGTTCTAAGTGTGGGGTGAGGTTCAACAACTAGAACTCTTGAGGGGGTTTGAGAGCTCGTAGGCAATTGTGAACTGCCAGGAGTTGAAGCTAAGATTTGCTCAGTTGATTGCATTCTTAATTACTGTTTGGCCAGGCAATTTTTGATCGTTCTTAATAAGGTATAACAAATGCAAAATAAAAATCAGAATTTATCGAATTATGACATCATTTGAAAACCCCAAAGCAATTCGTCATTTTCAGTCAATTTGCGATAGTTGCCAGGACTTAGTTACTCGTTTTCATACCCAATCTGATCTTAAATTATATAGTGATGGTTATCTCCAAGCATTAAGGAATTGCAGTAGTTTAGAGCAAAAGGATCAAGAGAAATTAGAAAGATTAATTGAAAGATGGATTTTAGATCCGTCAAGTTTTATTGATCCAGATGGAGATGGAAATAAAGGTTTTTTTGATAAAAAAAGGATTTAAAATATTAATTTTTATTAACCAATACAGTATTTATACTCACTAATTGTCTTAAGACGCTAATTCAATTTCTATTTTTTCTTTAAGTGATCCAGAGTTGTACATTTCAATAAGAATGTCTGATCCACCAAGAAATTCTCCTTTTAAGTAAACTTGAGGAATTGTTGGCCAATCTGAATATTCTTTAATACCCTCTCTTATAGCGAAATCACTTAAAACATCAAACGTACCAAATTCTACCCCTAAAGAATTTAGTATTTGAACTACATTGTTAGAAAAACCGCATTGAGGCATTAATTTTGTCCCTTTCATGAAAACCATCACTGGATTGGATTCAATCAGTTTTTGTATTTTATCTTTTGTTGGGTTGTTCATAATTAATTTGGAGTTCCTGTTTTTAATGCCAGTGCATGGATAGCCTCTGAAGCTAATTCTTCCTTCAAAGCAGAATATACTAGCTGGTGTTGTTTTACTAATGATAATCCATTGAATTCAGATGCAATTACAGTTACTTGCAAATGATCATTTCCCTTAAGGTTTTCAACAAAAACTTGGGAACTTGGGATTTTTTTAGTTATTAATTTAATAACTTCTGTTTTAGTAATCATAGTAAATTTTTATTAACCTTTGTATTTTGTCTCAACAAATCCTAGTTGGATCAATCTTTCATAAGCTTCTTTACCTTCAGGGCTACTAGGGGACATTATTCTAATTGTTTCAACAAGTAAGGGTACTGCAACCTCAGGCTTTTCGGTTTTTATATACAAAGAGGCTAATCTCTCGTTTGACTTTGCCAAAATTCGTAATGTTTGCTTACCTTTCCTTTGCATTTCATTTGGTATTCTCGAATCAATTCCTTTGAACGATGAATTAAGATCAGAATAAAAAGTCGCAAGTTGCTTTGCTAACTTTCTAGCATCTAAATAAAAGTCCTTAGCTTTTACAAAATCCCCGTTTTTAATATATTCATCACCTTCTTTTATAAAATATTCAACGTTTGAGATGGAAAGCTTTTTACTCTTATTTGATAGGACTCTGAAATCCTCTGGATTCTTTATTTCTGCATGAACTTCATTTTTGTAAGGAACATTTCCCAAAAATATAAATAAAATTGGGATTAATTTTAAGAATTTCATTTTCTTTTTCAATTATTAAAGTTCATAGTAACTTATTGCAGATTCATCTACCTACATTTTTTAATGCTTTTTCTTCCTCTTGAGCCATTTTTTCATTTAGAAATTTATTAAAGTCCTTGCTAGTAAAGTTTGAGTAATCATTAATTGGTATTGGTTTTCCAAAGGATATACAAAATTCGCCCCTAAAATTCGGAGGTATTTTGCTGTAAGCAATTCCAATTGGAACTATAGTAACAGAGGTTGTTTTTTTTGTAGCTAATCTAGCTAATCTATATAGTCCTTCTTTGAGAACTAATTTTTTCCCATATCTATTAATCTTTCCTTCGGGGAAAACAACTAGTTGTTCTCCTTTTTCTATAAGATCAATCGCATATCTTAAAGCTGAGAGAGAGGGCGACAATTGATTTATTGAAAAACATCCAAGTCTTTTTAAAAACCAACCTTGTATTCCTCTCATTTCGGATTTAGTAACCATAAATCTACAATCCTTTTTTGTTACCCTTCTACCAATAGCCATTGTGAGTATTAAGCCGTCCCATCTTGATCTATGGGTTGGGGCCAAAATGATAGAGGAATTGATGGGGATCGAAAAACCATTTTTTAATATTTTCTTTTTGCTAAAAAATAATCTCAAAACAACGTCCTGAGTAACGAACATTGCAATAAATCCCAAAACAGGATTGATTTTATGCCAAATATTTAAGGAATTCTTTTTCAATTTCTATTTACTATATATTAATAATTTAAGTGTTTGCCTTTTTTTATTAGCTATTATTGGGCGGTTACTAGATTGTCTAGAAACTAAGATTTTCAAAATTATGGCTACTTTAGGAGTAAACATTGATCATATTGCAAATGTAAGGCAAGCAAGGAAAACTGTCGAGCCTGACCCTGTGCAATTTGCTTTTTTAGCTGAATTAGGAGGGGCAGATTCCATAACTGTGCATCTAAGAGAAGATAGAAGACATATACAAGATAGGGACGTATTCCTTCTAAAAGAGACTATAAAAACAAAACTCAATTTAGAGATGGCTGCTACAGAAGAAATGTTAGAAATTGCCAAAAAAATTCTTCCAGATTATGTAACGCTTGTACCCGAGAAAAGAGAGGAAGTTACTACTGAAGGCGGATTGGATTTAAAAAGTAATGTGAAATACCTTAAGAAGGCTGTTGGGAATTTAAAGGATTCAAATATAGAAGTAAGTGCATTTATTGACCCTCTTGGTGAACAGATAAATTATTCCAAAGAAATAGGATTTGATTTTATAGAATTACATACTGGAAAATATGCTGAACTGTCGGGATCTGAACAATATAAAGAGCTCCAAAAGATTATAGAGTCTACACATTTAGCAAATGACCTTGGATTAGTTGTAAATGCTGGTCATGGCCTTAACTATAATAATGTTAAAAAAATTGCATCAATTAACAATATGAACGAGCTAAACATAGGACATAGTATTGTTGCAAGGGCTTTAGCGATAGGATTAGAAAAGTCTGTACGTGAAATGAAGTCCCTTATTACATCAAATTAAATTTCAAAATGACAACATATTTTTTCGTCGCGGCAAGTGAAAAGTTTTTAACTATTGAAGAACCAATTGAGGAGATTTTGAAAGAGAGGATGAGGAACTATAAAGAAAATAATAAAGAAATAGATTTTTGGCTTTTAAAAAATCCATCATTTTTGCAAACCACCCAATTTGATGATCTAAAAGCAAAGATTCCATCACCTCCAGCAGCTATTTTATCTACGGATAAAAAATTTATAACTTTCTTAAAGCTTCGTTTAGAGTTTGTTGCTGTTGGGGAATTCGAATTTCCTAATGCAGAAATAATTGATCCACTTAAAGTTGAGTAATATAACCATCTAGTAAATTGCTCAATCTTTATAAGTCAAATAAAATTGAAGTAATAAGTGAGCTTTTAGCGGAGGAATTGAAAATATGTCCTCCGCCAATAAATGAGAAATTAGAAATAGTAGTCCCCAATTACTTTTTGGGGAATTGGTTACGTGAACAAATAACTATAAAAAACAAAATAAGTGCTCTTTATGAATTAAAGACAATATCAACATATACCGAATCTTTATTATCAAATTTTTTCCCTGCAATTGATATGAGCGCATGGAATTTTGAGTCAATTAAATGGGGCATTATTGATTCCTTGGAAGAATTAAATAGCTTTAAAGAATCATTTCCACTTAGAAATTGGATTAATAAATATTTGGATAATAAAAAGACAGTTGATGGAGACATATATAATCTGACAAAAAAGATCACTAATAATTTTATTGATTATCTGATTTTTAGACCTGAAATTATTGCTCAATGGAATAGATATGAAATTAATTCATCTAATCTATTTAAGAATTTAAACTTAGATCAATTTTGGCAACCTATTTTATATAAATTATTAGAGGAAAAGATATCTGAAAAGCCATCATGTTTATACATGATTGAAGTAATAAAGAATTTAAGAAAAATTAAAAACTTTGAATTTCAAGTACCAAATCAAATTTATATTTTTTCAGATAATAACTTATCTAAACTACATATTAATTTTTATTCAGAACTTTCAAAATTTATTAAGGTAAATTTGTATTTACTATCTCCTGGAGAAGATTTATGGAATAGAATAAATTGTCTTGAAGGTGAGTTGGAATTTGATGATAATGAAAGTAAATTTAATTTAAATAATAGAAACATAGAGAAAATATTTGGTGAATTTGGAGCAAACTTTCAGAAATTAATTGAGGAAAATATCTATAAGGAAGGTATAAATTTAAAAAATAATCTTATATACATTGACCCAACAACTAATTTTCATAATAAGAAAGAAATTCCTCTTCTTAATCAAATACAAAAAAGACTAATTGATAATAATAGGGTTGATCTTATAGTAAGTAAAAGGGATGATTCAATATTACTTTGTGAGCATTTTAATCAGAATAGTCAATTTGAATATTTAAGAAATAAAATTATAGAAATAATAAATTCTTGCGAGAATATTAAATATAGTGATATTGCTGTTTTATCTCCACAAACTAATTTAATTAAACCTTATCTAAGGTACATCTTTAATAATGAGTTAATTAATGGTGAAAAGATACCTTATTTTTTTATTGATGAGGATAATCATGACTTTTCAGGCATTTATGAATTTCTTATTGACATCACTGAAATAGCAAGTGAAAAAATTACACTTGAAAAAATAGATTATATTCTTTCGAAAAAAGTAACTCAGGACATTTTTGATTTTAATATTACTGAGAAGGATGAAATTATTTTCTTACTTACCCAAGCAGGATTTCATTGGGGATTAGATGATAAAGAAAGATTAGGTGAAGATAAAAATACTCTAGATTGGTGTATAAATAGAATTACTTTAGGACTAATTTATGACAAAGAAGTAAATTTAAGTACTTTTAATTTAAAACCATTTAGCTATAAAAATATAAGTTTGGATTTGAATAAATGGGTTAAAATATTAATTCATTTAAAAAAATATATTAATTTGATAAGGGGATCTTTTTCTTACGCGAATTGGGTTGAAAAGATAAAGTTTATATTAAAAAGTATTGCTGATTCTAATGCAAATTTCAATTTAGAAATAAGTGAAATAAATAGAATTCTTGATAATCAAGCAATACCTTTAATAAATGATGATCTTATCTTATTAAAAGTTTTTAGAGAAATATTAATTTCTTGCATAAATAAAACTAAATATCAAAGTAAATCGCGACTCAACAAGATCCTAGTAAGTGATATTGACAATTCAAGGCATATTCCACATAAGGTTATTTTCCTAATAGACATGAATAGTGTTAATTATCCAAAATTACCAAAGAGTGAAAACATTAATTTATTAAAAAACAAATATCATTTGGGTGATCCATCTGTTTTTGAAAGAGAGAAATATGCATTTCTAGAGTTGTTAGTTGCATGCAGAAATAAATTTATAGTTACTTGGGTAAAAAATGACAAAGAAAATAAAAAATTAGATGTTTCTTTTCCTATAAAAGAGTTAATTTCCTTTTTTGATAGTTTCTTAAACCAAAGTCAAAGAGAACTAATAATAAAAGATTCTTATTTAAATAAAAATGCAATAATTGATCTTGATAACTCTAAGATTTTTAAAAGTAATTATTCTTTAATAAAAGATATAAATTGGAATGAAAAAAAATCTGATATTAAAAATTACAAATTATCAGAATTGATTTATTGGTTTAAGACTCCACAAAAATATTGGCTTAATAAAAACAATATTTCTCCCAAGGAAATATTTATTCATCATCCAGACGAGGAGTATGTAAGCAATCTGGAAAAGTCGCGACTAATTACAAAAATAATCCAGCAAGTAGGGATTGATAATCATAATATTATTGATGATTTAAATGAATTAAATATTAATGATCAATTGGCTGAAAATGGTATTATTATGCCCAAAAATAGTATTTTTACAAAAGAAAAAGAAATCAAAGACTTATTAAGCAGTCTATCTGCAAGTTTGAGTCAACATAATAAGATTAATAAAATCTATGTTAAGTTAAATGCGAATAAAGAAGAATATTTAATTGCTGATGACACCGTAATTGAATTAATTAATGCTAATTTAAGTTTAAGTCGTCTGACTGAGGCTTGGATAAAATTACTATTTATTTCTTCTTTAAAAAGGAATATAAAAAGGACTAAAGTAATTTTTAGAAAAGAAAATAATTATAAATCGCAAATTATTCAATCACCGGGGGCAACTGAATCAAATCTAATTTTGGAGGAGTACATCAATATTTTTAAAAATTATTCTGAAAAATGTTTACCTCTTCCTCCAGAGAGTGCTTATAAATATGTAGAGGCAAAAATAAAATCAAAAAATGAAAAAAAAGCTTTTACAGATAATTGGATCGGCAATAAAAATTTTTCTAAAGGAGAAAGAGATAATATCGAAATGAAAATGTGTTTTGGTAATGAAAAAGAACCAGATTTCTTTCTTGGAAATAATAATTTTGACCAATTATCATATAGATTATATGGTCCGCTAATTAAAGCATTAAAGAAATAAAAAATGTCTAAATTTCAGTTAAAAAATTTTTTTAAAGCTGCTTATGATCTAATACTTGTTTTTTTACAGTTCTTTATTATTAGTCTTCATTTTTTTCAATGGGAATTTATTCCACAAAAACAAATAATTCAAGCAAGTCCTTTTTCTTTTTTCATGGGGATTTTAATTATCATAATAGCTTTCATAATAATGTTAGTTTCTATTAAAGATTTAGGTAGAAATTTATCCCCTTTCCCAAGGCCTATAAACAATAGCACTCTAGTTACTAAAGGAATTTATCGATTTACGCGTCATCCTATGTACTATTCTTTAATATTTATTTCCATTGGAGTTTTTATAACAAAATTATCTATTTATTATTTATTTTTGACAATAAGTTTAGCTTTAATAATTAAATTTAAGATTAAATTGGAAGAGAAATATTTAATTAATAAATTTAAAAATTACTTACTTTATAAAAATGAGGTCAAAGTTTAATTTAATAAAAAAATGGATATTAATCAAATTAAATTAGACAATAATTTTAAATTAGTAGAAGCAAGTGCAGGAACTGGTAAAAGTTTTACTTTAGCTCATATCGTTTTAAGGAATGTTTTGGAGAAAAAAGTTAAACCAGATGAGATAATCTTGCTAAGTTTTACAAAAAATACTTGTTCTGAATTAAGAGATAAAATACTTTCGAGATTTCATAATTTAAAATTATATTTGCAAAGTCATAATGAATATAAGATAGATAATACGCTTAAGGATTGGTATCTAAATTTTAAGGATAAAGATGAATATAAGGAAAAAATAATTTCCGAAATTGATAATTTTATAAATCAATTCTATAAGTTAAAAGTAACCACTTTCCATGCTTTTTGTAATAATATTATTGATGAATATAGTATTGAAATAGGTGTAACTCAAGATCCATATATTGAGAATAATATTGATAATTTGTATAAAGATGTAATAGATAATTTGTATATCGCTTGTTTTGGATCACCTACGCAAAGTAAAAAATGATTTTTTGTATTAAAGAACTTTTTTATTAAATTCCACTGTGTAATATCTGTATCTTGGAACTCATCAACCAAGACACATTTAAATCT
>CACNQS010000012.1 GCA_902622625.1 uncultured Prochlorococcus sp. | reverse complement strand
TAGCTCTCTTAAAAATTTCAATTTGTATGCCCTCTTTTGATGGGGAATAACGAATAGCGTTATCTAAAATATTTATAAATGCTCTTTTTAAATTTTCAATATCCCCAGATATATAATATTTTGTTGGAGAAAATAAATTTATTTTTATATCCTTTTTTTCTGCAAGCGGTTTTAGTGTTTGCCAAGATTCCATAATCAAATCTGAAATAGATATTTTTTTGTTTTTATTAAAATCTTCGTTACTTTCTAGCTTAGAAAGCTCTAAAGTCTCTTCGGCCATTTTTCTTAATCTTTTTGACTCTTTCTTAAGTCTTTTAACAAGATACCTATCCTTTTTTGATACTACTGATTCAAGTCTTTCCCCAATTAAGATAAGTGATGTAAGAGGAGTTTTCAGTTCATGAGACACCTAACATGAACATCTACAGTTTTAGTATCACCAATAAAGTCAATTTCCCATATTTTTTCAAGTATTAAATCTCTTGACCATACCCTTTTTGGATTTTTCATAAATAACTCTAATAATTTAAATTCTTTTGGAGATAATGTTATTTCTCTATCAAAAGAAGTTACCCTACATTCTTCCAAAAACATTTTTATATGATTAAACTCGAGAACAGTTTTTGATTTTTCTATATATTTTTTATTACGTTTAGATCTTCTTATTAAGGCTCTAGATCTAGCAATTAATTCATTTAAACCAAAAGGTTTTGTTAAATAATCATCGGCACCAACCTCTAATCCAAGAACCCTGTCTGATTCATTATCTTTAGCACTCAAAATTAGTATGGGTGTATAGTCTTCATCATTTCTTATTTTTCTACATAACTCTAATCCATTTAGTCCTGGCAACATTAAATCTAGAATTATTAGGTCAACATCTTTTTTAATATCATTATTAATAAAATCTAAGGCACTTAAACCGTCTTTGAAACTTGATACTCTAAAACCTTCGCTTCTCAAGGTTTCACTGACTGTAAGCCTAATACTCTTATCATCCTCTACAAGAAGAATTATTGAGTCTTGCAAACTTTTATGATCTTTAATAGCCATTGAAAGTTCCAACAATTTTATTTTATATAATCAAAATTATTTGATCTAATTATTTCATAATTAATTTACATTGAATTATTATTTTTTTCATTTAATATTATTTCCTTTTTAATTTTCCCTTAAACCCTTTTATCTATATTTAGATTGTCTCTTTAATCTTCCTCACACAAAATTTTAAAGAGACAAATTTATTGAATTTAATAATAGATATTAAAACTAATATCCCATCGAAGCGTAATAATAATCGTCATCTTCATCTATATTTGTCACTACCCATTCTGGCGGAAAGTCACCAATTTTTACATATTGATAAAGCTTATCTACATCTGGATCGTAATAAGTATCGTTGATTTTTGGATCTTTGACTACTTTGCTTGGATGCATAATAAAAAATATTTCTACTCTTTTTATATAGATTATTTAGTTTAAAGCAGCTTTAAATCTCATTTAAATATTTTCATTTGATCTAGTTAACCTAAGACTAATTTAACTTGTAGTTAGTCTTGATTGTTTTAATTACCGATTTTTTCGGATCTTTATTTGGATAACAATTAACAATTCTATATTTTCCGCCTTTTCTATCTGTCTCAACAAGAGTAAATTGAACAAATTTTTCTTTTTCAGCACTTGAAAAATCTTTGACTTCTATTTTTAGAAGTTATTTTTAAAATTATTGCTATAAATTAATTGAGGCCAAACCTCGTCAGCACACTCTACGTTTGCTGCAAGACATAGATTGATTCAATATAGTTGCGAGTCGATTTAATAACCCTTTCAGTAGTTGGAATTTCTGAAGGGGTTTCTTGTTACTGATATTTATTGAGTAATTGATTATAAATTATAAACAATACTATTAATCCACTAATACCATAAGCTGCATGAGTTGGGTCATGATGACTCTGCCAAAGCTCTTGTAGTGGGAGTAGTAAGCTTTTCAATTAATAATTAACTAATTTTCTTTTTCCATCTCTAATTTCTACTTTATTTATTCTTAACCCAACAAAAGCAGCCCAAATAACTGCAAAGAGAACTGGTAAGAAAATGATTGCAAGTTTCATCATTGGCTTAATCCTAATTATTTGCTCAAAAGAATAACCTTTAAATAAATAGGAAAAAATAGGTACTTTATCTAATTAAGCAGCATCATATTCTTCATCTTCAAGCTCTCTCATAAATCTTTTATCCAATAAATAAGCGTCCAAAAGCTCCGCTGCCATCAGTATCTCAGGAGCATTTTTAGATACTTCTTGTGGATCTTTGTCTAATAAGTAATTGTCTAAAAGCTCTAGATTGTTATTTTCTTTAATTTCTTTATCGCTGTCTAATAGCTCTTTTATGTAGTTATATACAAGCTTTTTATCGTACCCACATTCTCTAATTTCTTTCAACATTTCGATTGGAATTTTCATAATCGTCAACCCCTATGAGAAAGCCTATATACCGCATACTTACAAAAAAATAAGGGGAAAGCTAGTCTTTAGGCAATTGATGGGGAACTAATCCACCTAATGCTGGTAAATTATATTTTGTATCTTTCTAAAATGGACCAAAAATGCACCCAAAATTAGGCTTATTAGTCCGAATTAGTCCATACTTATTACTCTAAAAGTCCTGTTATAGCATTAAGTCTCAGTAATATCCTTGTTTTAGCGAGTGCTTTGGGAGCACCAGGTCGCAGGTTCGAATCCTGTCACCCCGACTCTTAAAAACCAAGTCATACTAAAGAGTTACCCAGACTAGCCTTTTTAATGGGAAAATTGACATCACTTTTTAATGTCAATTTGATCTCAATTTGAGATTAACTTAAAATTTCAGTTCTCCAAAATTTATTTTTTTGAAAGTCGATCTACAATGAGAGGCAATTATCTCATTATTTAATGTCAAGTACAAAAGCCATAGAAAATTTAATTTATGGTTATGCAACCAGTGAAAATTCTTCTTATCTAATACCGAATACAACTGAAGATTTTTTGGCTGTAAGGCCAAGTGGGAATCCAATTTCTGCGCAGGGATTAGTTGGAATGTTTGATAGTAAAGAATTAGTTGCAGAATCCTCAGAACTAATCAAAACCCACAAAATTGAAATTTACGGTGAGATGGCATACGCGGTTTTCACTTTGATTGAAATCTTCAGTTATAAAGGAAATCAAAATAAAGATCTTTCAACTTACACTTGCATTTTTAAAAATGAAAAAGGTACATGGAAATATGCCTGGATGCAAAGATCACAAGGAACTACTGATATGAAAGCTTGGGAATAAAAGAAACGCTTACTACTTGGACCGCAGGTAAATTAAGGCTTGGTTATCCTGTATCAATAACTCCTGAAGAAATACCTTTTTTTATTAATGTTGCGACTTCTTCCGTTACCGATTTTTATTTGCATTTATCTATTCTCTTGGTGGAGATGTAAAAAAAATATTATCGCTAGTGATAAGCAACTAAAACCTTGCATTGATTGGGCATATATAAAAAATTTACCTCTCCCACCAAAACCTTCATTTATCGAGTTTTATATTGTTTATGTCTCTTCTTTTTTTAAATTTCCCTTTGGGATAATTATTCAACAACTACCTTTCGAGAAGAAAGTAAGATACTACGAAAGAGAAATGAAATTAATATTTGATAAATGGAATCTAGAAAAAATTAAAAAAATAATTAACTAATTTATTGATATGTCTGGAGTAAAGATATATAAATTCCTAATAATACAAATATTGCTACACCTATTCCCATAACTGTAGTGGGTTGATTATTCCAAAAATTAGTTAAAAATTCCATTGATTGGGAAGTTTAAATTTTTTTAGCTCTATGAGCTCTATTCATAGCTTTTCTCAAAAGATTATTTTTAATTGATAAATCAGAAATACAATAAAGAGTTAAAAACAAAGCTAATTTTGCAAAAAATGAGATTTGCATAATAAAGATAACTCTACACTCATAAAAGCAAATTTCATTAAAACTGCCAATTTTTTAGAAGACCTTAAAGGAGATATTTTTAATAGTTGAATACGAAAGACTGAAGAGAAAACAAATGCAACAAGATCAACAGTCTTAGCATTCGGAGAAGCTCCTGTTAGATATAAGATAGAGTTAATAGAAAGAGACTTATGAAGGAATTAGAAGAAAATACTATCGAACAAATAAGAACTCTTCTTAATTATTTAGAGCAAACAGATCTATTAAAAAACAAGGATATTCTTAGATGCTTAGATGTAATAGCAAGAGAGTATGGCGGAGAAGTAGTTGACAAAAATTAAATGGCAAATCCAGATCAAAAAACAATATTGCTAGAACAAGCTTATGAGGAACTAAAGGCAATTTGCACCAAGTTCCAAGACCAATCTGGAGCTACAGATATGGAAGTAAAAACTTTACTTCGAGAACTTGCGAGGGTTTATGAAAAAGATATGGATGACAACTATGACATAGATTGGGAAGTTTAAATAAGTTTATTTGATATTCTTTTGCTATAAATTAATTGAGGCCAAACCTCATCAGCTCACTCTACGTTTGCTGCAAGACATAAATTGATTCTATATAGTTGCGAGTCGATTTAATAACCCTTTCAGTAGTTGGAATTTCTGGAAGGGTTTCTTGTTACTGATATTTATTTAGTAAATGGTTATAAATTACCAACAATACTATTACTCCAGCTATTCCATAAATTGCATGGAATGGATCGTGATGATTCTGCCAAAGCTCCTTTAAAAATCCCTTCAATACTTCATATCCAATGCCCCATGAGAATAACACCCATAAGATTTTTCTCTAATTAATTTGCATAATTTCTTACAACTGGTAATTTTAGTGGGCTTCAATAAATTCAAATGCAAGATCAAAAAATTGAAAAGATAGCAGCTGTAGCAGTAAACATAACTAAGGTGCTGGTAATAATTTATCTAGGCTTCGTAGAAGTATTTAAAATTGCAAAATTACTGCGAGAGCAGTTAGATGCTGAATTTGATATTTCTCGAAAATGGGCTTCACAAAATTATTCAATTCTAAAAAAAAGACTAGCGGAAAGAAAAGTAGCAGGAGTTCTAGAAAATTAGTAAGAGTTTTATTTACGCAACAAGTTTGATCGAATATACGGTATCCTTACAATTATTCTTTTTATCCCATTCCTTTGCGAAAGGAGATTCCATCTCTGCACCTAGTTTTTCTAAGTCGGTACAGTTCATTAATAAATGAGATTTGTGTTCATTGACTTTTACAAACTCATAATCAGTTACAAACTCCTTACACATTTCTTCAAGAAATAATGTTGTTACATCATTTTTAAATTCGTCAAATGTACAGCTAAAAGTTGAAATTATGAGAGTGTTCATAAAAAAAAGGAGCTAATTGCCCCTTATTGTAGATCGACTGTCAATCTCTATCTATGAGTAGACTTTGGCAACTATTGGACCAGCTTCTTCATCAGTAAATACAGGTGTGGTTTCCCAATTGAGAAATTCACCCCATTCAGCGGCATGTTGATATATTGCCTTTGGATCATTAGTCTTTAAAACTATCCAACCCTCTAAAGAACCTGGTGCGTGATATCTTCCAATCATCTCAACTCCAGGATAATCTCCTCCACCACCAAGAAATTTTTCTGCACCTTTTTGATGATATCCGGCCTTAAATGACCAATGCTGAACATAAAGCATTTTATTTTTTAATTTTTATTGGCTTTCTATTACTAGCAAAAAAAATAATTTCTGAAAATAAATATTTTTAATTGCCCATTTCGAAAGATACATTAGTGAAACCATTAATTGAGAGTACAGGTCATATTTACGATTCAACTATTATTTCAAGCTACTTTTAAGTTAAATTCAAACTAAAATAAGAGAAAGTTAGCACCTTTTTATGCTGTTTCTAATTTCTTATAAATTCACTGATGCAAACGCCCAAGACAAGGGATCCAAAATGTTAAAAGAATGGTACGACAAAGGAGGGCCACAAAATAGACCAGAGGGTTATGACGTTAAATCTTGGATTTTCTTACCTCAACATGGCAATGGTTACTCTGTTGTAGATGCTGATTCTTTAGAAACTATTTGGAAACAGTGGAGTGCTTGGAGAGAGTTATTGGAATTTTCTATTGAACCTTGTGCGGATTTAGATCAAACAGTAGCTCTGTACTGTTAATGAAACACCTTTTAATTATATAAAAATATAAGACTTAGCAATTATGCAGCAATTCAAAAAAATAATGCTTATTTCACCTATTTAGCATTTTATTTTTTAATATATTAGAAATTAAACTCTTAAATAATAATGAATAAATTTAAAGATAACTTTTCAAGTGAAAGCTTTTACCCAGATAGTAATTTTTATCTTGACCAAGACAATGCTCCTAAAAAGGACACAATTACAGAAGATCAAAAATCCAACATAGGGGGAGGGTTTGAATGGCCAAATACCTATTGGTTTATTGCTGAAAGAACAAATGGAAGGCTTGCAATGATAGGTTTCATGGCTGTCATTATTAACTATTCCTTGTTTGGATGGATAGCTTATCCAATCCTCTAAATTACTAGGTTTAATTTTGCCAAAAATTTGTTTAGATAAATGTGCAACATATTGGCTTCAATATACTGCTTTTGTTGTAACTTTATTTTTATTTATTTTGGCCAATTAACTTAAACTTCCAATTACTTTATTGTCTTTTGATTATTCATATGTTTTTGAGGAATTTTCGAGTAATCTATTTAATTCCAAAAGTTCTTCTTTAGTAAGTTCTCTATATTTTCCTGTTGGCACGTCTAAGTTAATATTGATAATTCTTACACGCTTTAATGATCTTACTTTATATCCTAAGGCCTCACACATTCTTCTAATCTGACGGTTAAGTCCCTGTGTGAGTATTATTTTAAAATCTCTTGGCCCCAATTGTTTTACGAAACAATTTTTAGTTATTGTGTCCAATATTTCAACTCCATTACTCATACTTTGAATAAAGTCGCTATTAATAGGACGATTAACTTTTACGATATATTCTTTTTCATGATTATTTCTTGCTCTGAGAATTTTATTTACGATATCTCCATCATTAGTTAAGAAAATCAATCCTTCACTGAGCTTATCTAATCTTCCTATGGGGAAAATTCTTTTAGGATATTTAATGAAATCTATTACATTATTGGGTTCTACTTTCCTATCTGTTGTGCAAACAATTCCTACAGGTTTATTAAAGGCTATGTATATGTTTTTTTGTCTCTTTGATTTTTCTATTCTTTGACCTTTAACTTCAACTTGGTCACTAACTTCTACTTTAGTTCCTATTTCTGGAATTTTGCCATTAATGGTTACCTTTCCTTCTAGGATTAATCTATCTGCTTCTCTCCTAGAACAATAACCGACTTCACTTAAATATTTATTTATTCTGGTAGCCATTTTATATGTTTCATCTTTATCTGCATTAAAAAAATAATTTACTAATCTCCTAATATTTTAGATCGGGTGTCAATTTTAGTTAAAATTCTCATTATTGAGTCTCAGATTATTTTCATCAGTAATTTATACCGCACAGATCTAACTCTCTTTTTAATTCCAATTTTTTTCAATTTTCCTCCATCCCTTAGAAAGTAATCTTTCATAAATTTCTCTAGCTAAATCTATTTCAACAGCAACTGTATTTGTCATTACTGGTGGTTTGTTTCCTAATCCCCCCACTATTTTTCCAGTATCTATAAACATATATTCAAAAACTCCATCAATACTCTTATCGTTTTTCATAAATCTTTTAACTTCTGATCTATTTGAATTAATCAACCAATAAGATTTAGCCATTAATCTAACCTTGGAATTAGTAAGTGTTCCATTTAAAACAAACTCATTTGATCAGTTTCTTTTTTCTTTACATCCTCTACTAGCCAACCATCAGGGGACCAACTCATCATGATTGCAAATAATCCTCTTAATTCATCTGCATCTTTGACTTGCTCTGTCCATTGTTCCTCATATCCATTAGGAACGATCACAGGCATGCGGTGATGTAGAGGTTTAATTAAATCATTTGGTTCAGTTGTTAAAACGCAGCAACTTTCAAGTTCTGCTCCATCTGGTGAAGTCCACTTACTCCAAATTCCGCCCAACCAAAAAGTCTCATAATTAGATTTTCGAACACGATATTTTTTTTCAAAAAAACCGCTCGCAGGTATTAGGCACCTTTTATGTTTCCAACTTCCACTAAATAATTTTTTTTCTTCTACAGTTTCTGATCTTGCATTAAATGGTCTTGGTCTCTTTTTATCAAATGGATCTCTGGCCCAAGGAGAAATAAAGCCCCATGTCATAAAAGTAGTTTTAATTTTTCCTTCGTTTTTAATTACAAGAACAGGATCACTAGGTCTTATTAGACTTTGAGTATCATATTTAGAGTCAAGTCCAATTGGATAGTCTTGTTTCAAAACCTTTGGCAACTTCTCAAATTTAGTTTTCAGCTCAAATCTTCCGCACATTGATTTTTAAAATATTCTTAAAACTAACTTAAAAAAAAAATTAAATTTACCTTATTTTAGATCTACTTTCAGTTTTCTCAAATAAATAACAATTTTTTGATTGTAGAAAGTTTTTTATCCAAATAATTAAAAGAAAATATAGATATTGGAAAGCTTCCTCAAATTTAATTTAAATGTTTCAAACTTGAATTATGACAGATCCTATTCTTTATTTATCTATGTTATTAGGTCTTGGGGGAGTTTATGTATTAATCTCTTCCTTCCATGATGACGACGATGGTGATGATGATGATGGAGAAAAATATATTTATAATCTCGAACAAACTTTTTTAGCAAGATAGTTCATTTGTTTATAAAAACATTATCAATAAAAAGTTTCTTACAAAAGATAGGTAATCACTGAAAATATTTTTATAAGAGTAACGGAAATATTGACTTTATTTTTAAAATATACTTAGTCATTATATTTATTTTTAAATTAAGTTGTTGGTCCTCTATCCGTATATGTTTGTGCCTTAAACCGTACATTTTTATTAGTCGATTAATAAGCATGCCTAGTTAGAACTTAGTAGTAACAGAGATAAATTAAATGCCTTCAACACCAATAAAATCTTGTAATAAATATGTGTTGAGTTACAAAGATTCAACAAACAAGACACATGAAGTTGGCTTCTACGCGCGCGATGCATACGATTGCCTAATGCTTGCGAGAGAATTCAACACTTACGTACATGACAATCCAGGATCTGTAATCAGAATCCAACAAAAATTTTGAGGAAATTAATTATGAATTTAAAAAGATCACCATTCGCAATTCAAGATAAAAATGCAAGAGATCTTGATAATGCAAAAGATTATCCAACAATTGCAGATTTAATGAGAGAACAAAAAGTTCTACAAGATTACGCAAATACAGTTCACCATCGTAGAGATTTAGACTCTCTCGGTTAGTTTAAGAATGACTATTTAATAATTTTCAAAAATTATCGATTATGATTAACGCGTTATACGATTAATTCATAAGTTAATCTTTTCTTCGTCAAGTTTTTTTTTAAGCTCTATGGGCATATATGCAATATCTTTTTTTATTGCATTAATTGCATCTCTATACTTTTCAGGTTCAGCTAAAAGCATTTTTATTAAATTGTATTGACTTTCAATTTCTTCAGAAGAAAATTTTCCCATAAAAATATGTAGTACCCTTTTATATTAAATCATCAGTCAAACACGCAAAAGATTAACTATTAGTTTGAGGCCGCTGCAATTTCTTTATGGACGGAAAGAAATTCTTTATCAGTCAGAACTGGTGTGACTTCTATTTCTACGCCAAAATTATCGACCCAGATACTACTCCATTTCCAAATGTTCTGATGATTTGAAGATTCAACTATTGCCCAACCATTAGCTCCCTCAGGATTTACTACTCGATTAAGAACTTTAAACCCATCAAATTCATCACCTTCGCATCCTCCTTCAACAAAACCCGCAAAAGCTTCGGCCCCTTGCATATGACTTTCTTGATCTGGAAACTGCCAGTGAACGATGTAAGTTTGCATTATTAAAACTATTTTTTTAATTATTAATTATTAAATTTAAAAATTAAATAAAAAGTTTTTAAACACTAATTAAAAAGGGCTAAAGCCTAAAAGGAAAAATAGCAAAAAAAAAGACTCTTACGAGCCTAGGTGATGGGGACTCCTATAATGACAAATTAAACAGAAACAAACAACCCCATAAATAGGTAATTTTAAATACTTACAAACACCATATGTAGTGCTAAGATTTTAAAAAGGTTGGGTGATGGGGATTATCCCGCTTTTTGATTGGGGCGAAGCTAACGCCCTTTTTTTATGGAAAAATTTACTTTAATCAATAATGCCAGATCGAGGATTAAAGTATTTGAACCTTTTGATGATAGTTCTAAGAACCCTTCTTTGATTAATGCAATTTTAATCTCTTATGGTTGTTTGCTTAAGCAATCAAGTAAGCCAATTATGAAAGGCTCTAGGGTTGAATCTATCGAAAAAGCGAGAAAAGAATATAAAAAACTATTAGAAGAAGGGTGGAAAGAAACTTATCGACTCAACAGTTTTTTTTAAAAAAAATGGTGAATAGGTACTTTACCTAAAATTTGACATTATTAAAAATTAATTGCTAGATAAGCTTCAGAATGGAAGATTGATCATGAAAAATGAAATTTATTCTAATATTAAAGATTCAGATGCTTTGGAAAGTTTTTTTGAATGTATAACTTCTTGTAGCATCAATAGTGAGGGGGTAGATTGTACAACAGCATGTTATATAAAACATTTAGAACCAAACAATATCGATTACCCTTTAAAATTTTCATAAGCAAAGCTTATTGATAATTGTTATATTTCATTGATGTTATTTCCTCCTCCTCAAGTTATTTTTGGTCTATTGCTTTTATCTATAGCAGTCGTTCTTATCTGGGATATTAGATACAATCCTTTTGGAGAAGACGAAGACGGAATTTAATCTTCAACTAGGAAGCTGATTTGTAGGTGGTGCGTGAAATTGCCGTTTTTTTCTTTTGAGTCTTTTGTAAGCAACTAAAGAGCCCAATAATAACAATGTAATAGCTATTGAGTTAACCATATCAAGTAGTTTTATATATATAAAAACAAATATGTTCTGAATATCAATGACTAAAGTTATTTTTTCAAAAAGTGATAAATTAAAGACTAATTTTTAATATTTAGCTTTTTTCATTAGGTACCTAAACAACCAAAAGAAATTACTATGCAATAAGAATCACTTTTTCTTATTTCTCATTTGATATTGCAGAACAGCTTTTAGGTGTTGTACTTCTTTTTCTAGAGTCTCAATTCTTTTTTCAAGTTCTTCATTAGTTGCCATATTTTTGGGAGATAAATTCCTTGATATTTATACTATTAAAAAAGTGACTTGTTACCCATGACAAATGTCAATTAAGTATTAGAGCCTATTGATGGGCATAATTTCTCTAGATAAATTATGCAGAGTATAAATTTAGGGGGAATTTATGAGTGGAGATTATGAGACGCTAGAAATCAATCAGCCTAAAATTAGATATTTTCAGAAAAGATCCGAACATAATACAGAATGGTTAGATCAATTAATCAACCAAATTGAAGATATGAAAAACAATATATCCAAATCTGCTCAATGACAGAAAAAGAGTTAAAGGAATTAGAGGAATTTGCAAAAGAAAATGGATACAATGACGAGCTAAAGGATATATATTTAAGAGAAATTATTGACAGAAATAAAGAATACGAATGAGATCAAATTTTCGACCAAATATTCGACTAGCTACAAACATTCTTCTAGTTATTGGTACTTTTGCAATTGCTTTAAAGATTACTCCAATATCGGAGGTATATAAGGAAAAAAAATTATGTATTAATTATTTAAAACATCAAATAGATCGAGACAAACTTATCAAAAGACTAAAAATAGTTAAACAAGCAAATCCATCTAGTATTTGTGAATCTATCCTCAAAAGTTAAAAATGAAGATTAAGTCATTTACCCCTTTAATTGCAGTCTTTGGTACTTCATTTCTGATAACCATTTCATTACTTAAAAGTTTCCAAATTTTCATGGGGATATCAATTTGTCTTTTAGCGATGCTCAAGCTTATGGATATTGAAGCTTTTGGAACAAGTTATAAGAAATATGATTTAATATCTTCTAAATTTAATGGCTGGATATATATTTATCCTTTTTGCGAATTATTAATTGGAATAAGTTTTCTTAATTCTTCTCCACCCTCTTTAATTATTTTTATTGCCCTAATTTTAGGAATTTCTGGAATGATTTCAGTATTTAAGGCTGTTTATTTGGATAAATTAAAATTAAATTGTGCATGTATTGGTGGATATGCAAAAACTCCTTTGGGAATTATTAGTTTTATCGAAAATCTTTTAATGGCAATTATGAGTGTCTTAATTTTAATTAAATAGCGATTTAATAAATTTTCAATTATGGTTAGTTTGCATATTAAATTTAATCGTCGTAATTAGTATGGCATTTAATAAAATATTTATGAAAAGAAGACTTTTAAATTATCTAATTTTTTCTGGAATTCTTATTACAAATACAATTAACATTCATAGGATTAGTGCAGCTACGCAAGAAAATATAGATATCCCAAAAGTTGTTTCTTACAGATCAGCATCATGTGGTTGTTGCAAAAAATGGATTAATCATTTAAGAGATAATGGATTAGAAGTTTTTGATAATATTGTTGAGGATGTTTCAGTAATTAAAAACCAATATCAAATCCCCAATAATCTGAGATCATGTCACTCTGCCCAAATAGCTAACTATACTATTGAAGGACATGTCCCTATTGAATCAATCAACAAACTTTTTAGAGAAAAACCAAATATAAATGGGATTGCAGTTCCGGGCATGCCACTCGGTTCACCAGGGATGGAAATGCACTCTCACGATTCCCACTCTCATGATTACGAGAACTACAAAGTAGTTTCATTTAGTAAAAATGGCAAAACAAAACTATTTGATAAAATCTCTCCTTAATACAAATACTTATTTGAAATAATGCATTTTTTTCTTAGAAATTTTAAATTTTTTATTTTTTTATTTTCCTTATCTCTAAATTTCAATAGTTATTCGCATGCACATATGAGGGGTACGTTTCTTTCTGAAGAGGAGGCCAAAAATAGATCTTTAGAACTTGGTTGCGAAGGTATACATAAGAATCAAGATAAATGGATGCCCTGCAAAAACGAAAAAGAATTACACATTTATTTGAGGAAATAGATGGAAAAATTAAAAAAAAATCAAAGAAAAATTCACCGAAAAATAACCGCAATTTCAGCAATCCCTTTACTAATTACTATTGTATCTGGGACTATTTATAGTATTCTTCAACCACTAGGGATAGATGCTTTTTGGTTAATAAAATGGCATACAGGTAATTTCGGCATTATTAATTTGCAACCTTTTTACTCGATATTTCTTGGTACAGCTTCAATAATCTCAATAATATCTGGCGTTAAACTATTACAAAAAAAATCTTAGATATATTCTAAGCCAAGCCAAAATCTAACTAATTAATACTATTTGCCCCCCCACTTACTAAGAAAATTATCGCTCCAAGTGCCATTGTTGCTACACCCATATAAGGGTATTTTTTAATTCTTGATTTACTAATTGGAAGCCATGAAAGGTATCTATCAGATTTATTTAATTCATTTTTTTGTCTAGGTGGCAATCCTAACTCTTCTCTTCTTTTAGCTTCGCCCATAATCTTAAATTTGTTTATGTATCAATATTAAAAATTATGTTCTACACCTGCGAGTTAACTTTATTAAAAACAGAGGTCTTTTATAGATAAAAAATTATTTAAAATTTATTTAGCCTTCTTTAAATATAGATTCTTTGTATTTGCCTGATCTGATGTAAATAACAAAATTAAGATAGTTCCAACTAGAAATGAAAAAATCATTGTCAAACCAACAACTTCAACCATCTCACTAGGCAGATAATTTAAAAACATTAATGAATAGATCTCTCATCTTAAACTTAGCAATTGTATTTTTTATGTAAAGTAAGTTTTTCCTTAAATTTCGAAAAGAAGTTTCAGAGACTTTTTAATCTTTATTTATTTTTATTTGCGGGATAAATCTAGTTCTAGCTGATCACAATTTTCTTACTTAGCTATTCCTATTTTCTTAAGCAATTTCAGGTAAGGCAAGGCCCAATTACCAAAGGTAAAAGAGATTGTCGTATTTTTTGTAGTTGGAAATAATGTTTTAGAACATGTAGAGGCTAATTTAGAAAATATCTTAATAGTCTCTACTTCTAGATTATCCACATACAATTTTTTTTGAACACCATGATTTTTCTTTTGGGGCAAATAATTCTCCATGAACCATAAAACTTGTTCTAAATTTGATTTGATGGGTGCGGTTTTAATTTTTTTATTTTTCTTTTTAAACATATTTATTTACCTCTTAATTACTGAATTAAATTTGCCATTTATATAATTTAAATCAATAGTAAAAGCATCAAAATCATTTTCTTTTTAATAATCAATAATCGAAAAAATAAATTAATAACTACGTTGTTTTTATAAAAATAAAAAAAGAGAGGGATAAAACCCTCTCTTAATTGATCAGTTTCAAATAAGAATTTAATTTTTTGAGTCTTTCAATTTCATTTCTTTTTGTGTTTTCTTGATTCTTTCTTCAAAGACGGATCTTCTATATGGAGTTACTTCTCCACTTTTAGTAGCCAAAAGTTGGGCTTCATATAGCCTATTGGCTCTTTTGATTTTTTCTCTTATTTGTAAGAGGTTATTCATGATTTTTTGCAGTTAATGAGAATCCCGTTCCTTACTCCCATTTCATGCGTCCAGAGATATAAACTTGGATGAACGTAAGTGATCGTTAACATCTTTAAAAAAATTCTGCGAGAGTAATTTTTACTAAATTTTTCTCAAAAAATAAATATTGAATAGACAGTATAAACAAGGTTTTAATATTTCCTTAATTAGGATAAGAAAATTGTTTGCGACCCATCATTATTATCCTGAATCACTATTTTTTTATTAGGGAAAATATCTGATAATATTCTTTTCAAATTTGAATTATCTGAATGAATTATATTACTCATATTTTTTGAATTAATTTTCCAATTTTCATCTACAAATAGTTCTTTATCATCGCCTTTTTCATTCTCCAGTGATGTCTTATTTAGAATCTTAAGTAAGAGTTCTGAATCATGATCTTTAAATTCTTCAGAGCCATCTTTAAAATTTTTAATCATTATTTAGAAATCTAATATTTCTAAATCTTGCATAAGAAATTTGCAGAATACAAGGTATTAATTACCTAAAAATTTCTCTTAAGATAAAAAACCAGATGCAATAAAAATAATTTTCTTTAGAAAATTTAATTCCAAAATAGCTAAAGAATGATATTTAAAAAGATTAATTAATCATTTACACCATTTATTTACTTGTTAGGTTGCAATTAAGAGAATCAGAAAAGATGCCAAGAGTAATTAACAAAAAAATTAGACTTTTAAGATGGTTAAACTCAGGCATGATACTACCATTTATCATTATGGCTGCATCCTCATCAATCATTCTTTACGGTGTTTTATTTATCCTAATAAAATAGTTTTTTAATTTAAGCAGCTAAGTTTTCCTCTGATTTAGACATAATAATTGCAGCTTTTTTTAATAAACTAACTACTTCTTTTCTTCCAACTGCGTTATCAGCTTGACGCATTATTTCATAATATTTTTTATTTATTTTCTTCATAAATAGTTTTAATTTAATCTAAAATTACAACACCCTATGATGGTGTCAACTGTAAATAATTCCCATATATTATTTCTTTGATTATTTTTTGCACAATAAAAATTGCTCATTTATTAAACTTCAAGTTTTTTTAATTGATGATGCCAAAAAATCATAAATATCAAAATTAATAATCCTTTTAATTAAGCAATATTGAAGGATTTGAAAACATAAAATAAACCTCCGATTAGGATCAATATTGCAGCTCCATAAAAAAGAAAAGGGATAATTGGATATTTATACAATGTAGACCTTACTTTTTGTTGTATGGCTTTTTTATCAAGTTGAGGCAACTTTATATCTTCAGTTTTTTCTCTAGGCGGAATACCTAAATTTTTTCTTCTCTTTGCCTCTCCCATAATTAATACTGAGGTATTCCCATACATTTTAAATAATTATTATCAGCTAAATCTAAAATTTGATTCCATTCTTCATGAGATATTTCCAAATTATTTTTAAAATCTTTTTCAAATTTAAGAATACACCTTTTTTCTATATTTTCTGGAGAATTATAATTCCTTAAAAAAGAAACACTCAAATACGATAATGATGAAAAAACTATAATTATTTTAGCAATCCTAAAATTATTCATACCTTAAATGATATTGCATTACAAAAAAATATGGTTCTTGTTGGTTTTATAATTAATTTAATCTATTAAAAACAATTATCAAATGATAAATTCGGTGAATTTTAACCATTTGCCTATTCAGGATTTGGTTGTTTCAGGGTTAATAATCTTTATAATGTCTACGATTATTGCCAATATTTACGACCCATTATTAGGAATAACATATGCATTTGGGAATATACTTACTCTTACCTTTTTGAGCTGGTTATACAAAGAGACTTGGAGTGATCCAAGGAAATAAATCTAATAAAGAAAAAAGATAGATAAAAAACTACTTCTGTATTTTTAATTTCGAAGAATACTTTAAATTAACTATGTACGTTGCAAGAAGAGAGAGTATCAAAAAAAATAATAAGCTTTCCAAGGTAGATTGGGGCATAACCATGAGTAGTACCATAAATGATATATCTTTAAAGAAACGAATTCTGAAAAAAAATCAACCCTTTCATCATTTTTTATTCTCAAACTTATAAATTTAATTTATCTTATAAAATCTCTGAGATTTAGATTGATTTTAATTTAAAAAATATTTTTCTCAAGAAAATGTTTTACTGCGGAACCTTTTTTTTATGAAGTATTAAAATTTACCTTATATTAAATCTCAAACGTATCGGTAAAAACCATCCCTAATAGAAACTATATAAAATACATTTAGATGTTTTATTTAAAGAAATTAGAACGCCTACAAGAATAGATAGAAAATTTGATGTCAACCAAATCTGATTCATTAAAAGGAAAGCTTACAGAAAATTTTTATGAATTTTCTCTACTATCTGACTATTCTTTTATGAATTCTCTTAAAGCAGATCCTAAATCAAGAAAAGATGGAAATGATCATAAGCCGCGTTCAGTATATTCAGGTCATTACGTACCAGTTGTTCCAACTGCTATTCCAGATCCAGAATATATTTCCCATAGCAACAAACTTTTTAAAGAACTAAGGCTAAGCTCAGATCTTACTAAAGACCAAAATTTTTGTCGTTTTTTCTCAGGTGATATTTCTGTTGCTAAATATCCAATGAGTCCTGTTGGTTGGGCAACAGGTTATGCATTATCAATTTACGGGACTGAATATACCCAGCAATGTCCTTTTGGCACTGGCAATGGTTATGGCGATGGCAGAGCAATTTCTGTTTTTGAAGGTTTATTCAATGGGAAAAGAATGGAAATGCAACTTAAAGGAGGAGGTCCAACTCCCTATTGTCGTGGAGCAGATGGTAGAGCTGTCTTAAGGTCTAGCGTACGAGAATTTCTCGCACAGGAATTAATGAATACCTTGGGAATACCTACTTCAAGATCTTTAACACTTTATGTCTCACGGTCAGAAATAGTTAGAAGACCGTGGTATTCCAAAGGGTCCAGATATTTTGAACCTGATATCATGCTTGATAATCAAGCGGCAATTACTACGAGAGTCGCTCCATCTTTTTTACGTGTAGGCCAGATTGAACTTTTTGCAAGACGAGTTCGTAATAATGCGCATGATGAGGCCCTCAATGAACTAAAGATGATAGTTCAACATCTTATTGATAGAAATTATAAAGATGAAATTGAATATGAGATTTCAATTGAAAGTAAAGTAATAAAACTGGCTTCTTTATACAGATCAAGACTTATATCACTTATAGCTAACTGGATGAGAGTTGGGTATTGCCAGGGTAATTTCAATAGTGATAATTGTGCTGCTGGAGGTTATACCTTGGATTATGGCCCCTTTGGATTCTGTGAATTATTTGATCCAAGATTTCAGCCATGGACAGGTGGAGGTGAACATTTCTCATTTTTTAACCAGCCTTCTGCAGCGGCAATTAACTTTAAAACATTCTGTTCATCTCTTAGTCCGTTACTTTCACAAAGCAAACAAGACCAAGAAAAGTTAGATCAAATCGAAAAAGACTTCTCTGAATTAATGAATAAGGAATTGATGAAAATGTGGGCAAACAAGCTTGGTTTAGAACATTACAACGAAACTCTAATAAATGAATTTTTTAATCTCATGGTCATTTCAAAAGCAGACTATACAATTTTGTTCCGTAAACTCTCTGAAATACCTGATAACTTAGATTTTTTAAAAGACTGTTTCTATCTACCAATTAATGACGAGCTCAATAATAGGTGGGAAGTATGGCTTGAAAACTGGCAATCAGTCTTGAAGAAAGAGGGAAATATTAAAGCAAAATCGGCATCAATGAAATCCCTTAATCCAGTCTATACTTGGCGCGAATGGATGGTCGTTCCCGCATATGAAGAAGCTGAAAAGGGAAATTACAAAAAAATAAAAGAGTTACAGGATGTCTTTAGCAATCCATATGCAGAACAACCCCCAGAAATAGATCAAAAATATAATCGATTAAAGCCAAGCCAATACTTTAACTATGGAGGAGTATCTCATTACAGTTGTTCTTCATAAAAGTTCAATCCTCATACTGGTAGAACAACTTTGAGAAAAATCTTATTTATTTATTGCCGTGGGCATTCCAACTACTGATACAACTCCCACATGAAGTATGGCCGGCTTCTTTCCAACATTTTTCACATAGTGTGGGGCCCCATTATTACTCTCTATAAATGCATCACCCGCTTTAAAGAAATTAATTTCTTCACCCCTCACATGCTTTAATCTTCCTCTGGTGACATGAATCAACATTGGGGCAGGGTGCGTATGAATTGGGGTTTCTATCCCTGATGGAATCTTTACTTTTAAGAGTCTTAATTCAGGCTTACCCTCAAGATAATTAAAATTTTTACCACTTAGTCCTTTTGAACTTTGAATAATAGGTATAACTTCAATCTTTTCTTCAGCAAGAGAAGGTTGTGGTAAAGCTAAAGTTCCAATAAAAAGGAAGCAAAATGGAATAAATTTTTTTAATTTCATTAGATATTTGAGTTTCAATAATAATAGGTAGTTTGCAAAAATAATAAACTAATTTATTTTTTGTATAACTTTTCTAATTGCTTAATTTCCTCTCTTAAATCCTTACCTCTATTATTTAATTTATTGTTCTTAATAACTATTGGGATAATCCACCAGGCTTGAAGACCTAAAAAGATAAATACTAGGATCAATAATTCAAAAGTACCCGGCTGCATTTGAAAAATAATCCTTCTTAGTTAATAACATTATTCTAAAAGTTATTTAACATTCATGAGATATTCAAAATTTCTAGGCTGCCTCTAATTCAATGTTAAGTTCAATTCCCTTTGAAATGATTGCTTCTTTAAATTCAATAAGTTTGGAAATTATTCTTTGCTTCTCAGGATCAGTTTTATGGATATCATCTACAACTTCCTGCATTGCAAGTGTTACTTTTTGTAGTTTGATTTCTAAATCTTCCCTGTAATTCATATGCTTAAAGAAATTATCTTATTTATTAAAAAACAAAATAATTATTAGTAAATAAGTACTTAACCTTAAAAAGATTGACAGCAAAACAAGGAGGATATAATTTATAGTACAAACGTATCAATAATTAACCGGCCGATTAAAGGTAAAGTATGGATCCTAAGTACTCATTTGGTTGTAGCACTAGCAAACCTAACGGATGCCTACTAAATCCCGAAGGCAGCAAAATTATCTTTTTCGAAGAATGCAAAAATTCTCCTAAACCTAATTTAAAAATTCATACTCATCTTTTCTACACAAATCACCTTGGAGAACCTGGAGGGTACAAATCCTCTGAAAAACTCAACATAGATTCAGCCTGGGAAAAGTGGCACGAACTGCACCAAAAAGGGTGGACAGAAGTATCTCATAATTACGGATAAATGATCCGGGCAAGAAAAAGCCTTTATGTTTTTATGAGCTTAAGAGTTTCCTAAAATATGGAATTCGGTGTTAAAAATAAAGTTTCTAATCCAAAAACTACAGGAGTTGTCCCTGTTATAGGTTCTGAAGCAACTCTTTGGGCTCCTCTAGGTTTAGGTAATTAGTAAATTAGGTCTTTTAATAAACCGAAGGGGGTTTTTAACCCCCTTTTTTTATATATTGCATTAAAAAGATGATTGAAAATTTTCAATCCAATTCATGGATAACTATAAATTAAATCAGGGTTTGAAAACAATGTAATCATAGATACAAACAGCTTTTTTATTAATTGATTATAAATTAAAAACACGAGTTAACCCGTTCCAATTTGTTGACTCTGAGGTTTTTACCGTTGACTCCTTATCTACTTCTAGTTGTGACTCGCTAGTTTCAAGATTCAAAAACGGTATTTATATATCTTAAATTATGGAAAAAAAAATCGCAAAGAAATACGCCGATCTTATAGTCCAAGCTAATAATTCAACAGGCAGAAAAGAATCTTTGTCATTGATTAAACAAGCAACAAAATTAAAAACCAAACTTGATCAATACGAAATGATGTAGTCTCTTAAAATCTGCATGATATTCAAGATGAGGTAGAAACTAGTTCCTTTTTTTTTATCCTGCTATAAAAATACTAAGAGATTATTTAACTTATCTGCTTTAATAAAATATCGTGGAATTAACTGAGCTAATTAAGGATTACGTTGCTACAGAATTATTATCAAGTATTGAAATTGATTTTCTTGAAGGAGAATTATGGGAAACCACTCAACATATTGCAGAAATAAATACAGTTATCAAAGCTCCAAAAAATATATGCAAGAAGTTGGGACTAGATGAAAAATCTTGCTGGCAATTATGTTGTGCAGCCGTTCTTGACTCCTCAAGACCATTAAAAAATGGACAAAAGAGAGTAGATGATTTTAAAAAATTAATTAATCGATATGAAATCAGCTACATATAAACTAAAGACTCAATGATACGTTTACTTATTGCATCAATTCTTTTTTTTACTCCACTAGGAGGTTTTGCTGATGAAAAGCAAAGAGAAATTGAGAATGAAGCTATAAATCTTGTTATTAAAAAATATGGGAAAGGCTTAGAAAATAGATTAAAAGGAACGGGAGTAACTCCCAGTTATCGAAGTTGGTATGAAAATGATTGTTTTGTAAGTATTGCAGCAGGTACATACCAAGAAGATACTTGGTCGGCAATGAAGTGGTTTAGCGTTAATGTCTGTTCTGAATCAGCTGAAATAATGGAAAGTGAATGAAGGAAATAAAACGCCTATTAGTTTTGCAGCATTTAGAAATAGAGGGGCCTGGTCTTTTTGAGCAATTTGCTAAAGAAAGAGATTTAAAAATAGAAATTATTCGTTTAGATAATAAAAATGCTCTGCCGCAAACAAAAAAAGGTGACTTAATTTTAATTATGGGTGGACCAATGGGTGTTAAAGATATTGGAAGCGGAAAATATCCATGGCTTAAATTAGAAAGAGATTTTATAAAAAAAGAATTAGAAAATGAGAGACCTATAGTCGGTGTTTGCTTAGGTGCTCAGTTGCTTGCGAGTGCTGCTGGGGGAGATGTAGAAATTCTTAAATATGGATCACCTCCAAAAGCATTACCAGAAATTGGATGGTCTCAAATTTTTATAGACAAATCGAATAAAGACTTTAAAGCACTGTTTGAAGACCCTTTTCATGTACTACACTGGCATGGAGATAGGATTTTATTACCTAATAAAGCAGTACTCATTGCTAGTAGTGCACGTTGTAAGGAACAGTTTTTTAGGATTGGTAATTTTGCTTACGGATTACAATTCCATATAGAGACGACGGGGGGAATGATAAATAACTGGATTAAAGAAGACAAAGAGTTTGTCCTTAAAGGATTAGGCTTAAATGGTCAGGAAATTTTAAAAAAAGAGAATAAAAAATATATTGATAAAACTTTTTCAAAAAGAAAGCTTTTAATAAGTAAATTATTTGAAATATTAGATAATTAAAAAGGTCATAAACCAGTAAAAAAGGGCTTGATAAAGCCCTGAAAAACTTTAAAAAGAATTTTATTAGAAAATACCTGGAAGAATTTGACCAGTAAAATAGTAGGCTCCTACAAGAGCAAACATTCCAAGCATTGCTGCTTTACCATTAAGCTTTTCAGCTTTTTCGGTCATGATTTTTTTTGCGAATTCCATAATAAAGTGAAATAAATTATATCTAAAAACTAATTATTCAAATTTCAGAATGATGTAGTTTTTTCTACCAAATTGATATCTTTCTAAGGATTTAAAAATAAATACTTAAACAACAAATTGAACTCTCAATAGTTTTTGAGCCAATCTGTAAAGCCTAGCAAGCCTAAAAAACAAATATTTAAATGCATATGTCACGGTCCTGTAACAGTTATGTAGTAAATATCCTGAAATTAACTTAATTTCGGCTTAATGCTTTACATTTGTTAATAGTAGTGTTACATTAATTAACAATTACACAACTTTAATGGCTAATTCAAACGTTACTACTGAATCAGGTGGCAGACAAAATATGTTTCCTACTGAGACACGTCCCTACATAGATGAGTCTGTTTCTTACGACAGCTACCCACAAAATGCAGAAAAAGTTAACGGTCGTTGGGCAATGATTGGCCTTGTTGCGTTAGTAGGTGCTTACGTTTCAACCGGACAAATTATTCCTGGCATTTTTTAATGAGTCCACTTTCAGGTTTCTTAGGCTTAATTGTATTCTTTACAGCCATCCTCGTTGCTTATTTAACTAAGCAATTTCAAAACGAAAATTTAAATTATTCATCTTCTAATCAAATGAAAAACACAAACACAAAAGTCAAAACAATCGAAAAAGAAAAAGTTGTTGCTGAAACTCTTAACGGCAGATTCGCAATGCTTGGATTAATTGCTGCTGTTGGAGCATACCTAACAACAGGTCAAATAATTCCTGGTTTCGTTTAAAAACCTACTATTTAACATTCCTACAAATCAGAAAAATGGAAAATTCAAAAACTACTTATTGGCAAAATGCCGAGAGAACTAATGGAAGAATGGCAATGATGGGCTTATTTGCATTAGTTGTAAATTATGGCTTATTCGGATGGATAATACCAGGTATCTTTTAAAATGAATTTAGGCTTACTTTTTCTTAAAGTAAATACTTTGGGAGTTATAACTCTTTCTGAACTTGATTGGATAACTAACCATCAATCTGAATTTTCAAGGCTGGATATGGCTTTAGTTATTAAAATCGGCCGTCTTATGGATTCTGGAGTTGTAGAAATTGATAATAGATTGTCTGTTTAACTTTTAAAAGTGATCGTCATGAGTGTTTGTCAATAGGGATACTGACAAACACTTTTTTATGAGAAAAAATATTTGTAAAAAAAGAGATTGTTTCTTAGCTAAAAACAATCTCTCAATTACCTAATTCTTACATGAAAATTTCAAGTAAGCTTACAAATCTTAACTGATTTGTTTTTATAGTAAATCCGTAAAAATGCTTTTGTAATTTATCTTTTTAGACCACCTCTTTTTATCCAAAGGAACCATGTAACCCAAATAGGAGGAAGGAATCTGATTAAAAAAGAAATTTTATATATATAAAATGGGGCATTTTCACTTTGAAATAAACTCATCAAAAAGGAAGATATAGTTACCCAAAGTAAAATTATTAATATATTCGCTCCCAACAAAGCGAACTTATTTTGTTTGAATATTTTTGGCATAAGTTTATTTTTTTATATTCTTAATTTTAAATAATCTCGGGAAATAAATTATACATTTTCAAAAAAACTTCAAATTTAAAATCCATATCCAAATAAAAAAAGTACTAAATTTCAATCCCTCTCCAAATAACAATCCAAAAGCGATAGGAGGAGAAAATATTAAAAAAAGAATAGAGAATAAACTAAATAACGCAAATGATCCTCTTTTAAAAAAATTCTTTCTTTTTGTTCTCCTTAGATTTTTTAAAGTATTCCACTCCCATTCGATAAACTTATAGAACTTTTCTGATAACAAAAAAAAATACTTCATTAATATTTTTAATTTCTATCGGCTTTTCTTATTTATAAAATTAATTTCACCAGTTAGCAATAAACCTTATCCCCTTCTTCAGAAAGATAGTAAATTTTATTTTCTGAACTTACGAAGAAGGTTAATCCCTTATATTGTGATCTTTTAAATTTATCTAATCTAAGTTTGTGTAAATCCCAATTATCAGTACTTATGTCAGGATTAAATTCTTGTTCTTTTAAGAAAGGTACATAAGTTGGACTAATTGTTGTTTTTTGAGCTAACCCTCTATTCCGTTTTGAATAAAAAAGTAATAAAAATAAAAGTACAAAAAAAAGAATTAATAATATATTTGTCATTGTCAATTTTTCTAATTTGAAAACTTTATTTGGAAAATCAAGAACTTTTCACAATAAATTTCTTAGTAAGCAAAAAATCCTATTTTTATATTCTTGTATTTTTGAATACTTATCAAGGGGTTACCTAAATCAGATTATAAAATGAGTCGCATTTTCAACATGACTCAAAATTCCATGAATACTCCTTATGCAAAAAGAGTAGCTGAAAAATTTAGAGAGGCTCAAAACTATTTAAAAACAAATGGTTTTAGTAGATCAACTAAACATTTACTGGAAGATATTGAAAATTCTGTTGAAAAATAATGCCTATACCCCCTCACTTACCAAAACTACAATATGGCTACGATGATGGCTTTACAACCATTGTTTTTGGGTTGATAGGAAGTTGCTTGGGATGTATCTTAATTTTATTAATTTCATTTTTTGAATTTAAATTCAAAAAGCAGAATAGTAAGCCTTAAGAGACTTACTAAACGTTAAATAAGAACTCCATTACATCACCTTCGTTAACAATATATTCCTTACCTTCACTTCTTAAAAGACCTTTAGTTTTTGCATTGGAAATTGAACCTGAATCAATTAAATTTTGATACGAAATAGTCTGAGCTCTTATAAATCCTTTTTCAAAATCAGTATGAATTACTCCTGCTGCCTGAGGAGCAGTCATCCCATCTTTTATTGTCCAAGCTTTTGTCTCCTTTTCTCCGGTAGTGAAATAAGTTTTTAATCCCAATAATTTATATGTTGATCTAATTAAAGAACTTAATCCCCCTTCTTCTACTCCTAAGCCAATAAGGTAGTCTTTTTTATCTTCTGGTTCTAACTCTATTAATTCAGATTCGACTTGCGCTGATATTTTTATACATTCTGTATTTTCATTGCTTGCAAAACTCTGAACTGTTGATGAAAAATCATTACCTTCAGCTAAATCATTTTCATTCAAATTAGTTGCGTAAATAATTGGTTTAGCAGTAAGGAAGCCTAATTGCTTAATTATTAAATTTTCTTCTTCATTCAAAGATATTGATCTAACTGAAAGGCCTTTCTCTAGCTCTTCTTCAATTTTTTCTAGTAAGGTATCTTCTTTAGCTGCCTCTTTACTAGTTCTAACCTGTTTTTTAATTCTTTCTCTTCTTTTTTGGAGTTGAGATAAATCAGCTAAATTCAATTCCAGATTAATTATCTCAATGTCATCCAGGGGATCTACCTTTCCAGAAACATGAATTACATCACTATCTTCAAAGCACCTTACAACATGAACTATTGCATCAACCTCCCTAATATTTGATAAAAATTTATTTCCCAAACCTTCGCCTTTACTAGCTCCTTTTACAAGTCCTGCGATATCTACAAATTCAATTTTTGTTGGGATAATATTTTGGCTAGAACTCAAGTTACCTAACTCTTGCAACCTTTGATCTGGGACCGAAACTATGCCTTTATTAGGTTCTATAGTACAAAAGGGGAAATTAGCCGCTTGGGCCTTAGCATTTTCTACAAGTGCATTAAATAGGGTTGATTTTCCAACATTTGGTAATCCAATAATACCTGCTTTTAACATTTGAAAAAACTTATGGAAAAATTATCAAGAAAACATCTTCTAGTAATATAGTATTTACTTAACCAATCTTGGATAAGTTAATTATAATCGTCGTGATTATTTATTTAGTTCCTAAATATTCTCTACTTCTGCTTTTAAAAAGAAATGTTTGATTTAATAAAAAAAAATATAAATCTAAGAAGTGGAATTATATTGCTTTCTCTAGCTATATTTTTCGTTTTTATAACCAATTCCTTCAAGAAAAATAAGTCAAAAGATATTTCTGATTTTGTAGTTCAAGTTGAAAAAGGAATCCTCTCAGATTCAATTAATACTAGTGGTGAGGTAAAAGCAATAAGGACAAGCAATATTGGGCCTCGGAAGCAAGGCGTAATAAAAGAAATCAAAGTAGATGAGGGCGATCTTGTAAAAAAAGATCAGGTTTTAGCTTCTCTTGATGATGAAGACTTTATCTATAAAATTGAAGAACTTGAATTAAATGTAGAAAAACAAAAATCTGAATTTTTAAGAAGGGAATATTTATATCAAGAAGGCGCGGTAAGTAAAGAAGACTATGAAAATTATAAAAATAACTACAACATTAGTAGTGCAAAACTTAATGATGCAAAAGCTGAAAAAAGTTTCTATCTAATTAAAGCTCCTTATGGAGGAAAGATAACTGCAAAATATGCTGAGATAGGATCTTATGTCACACCAAGTACAAACTTAAGTTCAGACCCTAAAACCAAAAACTTTATTTTTGAACTATCAGAAGGCCTAGAAATTGTTGCTAAAGTTCCTGAGAGTGACATTGGCAGAATAAAAATAGGTCAAGAAGCCTTAGTAAGAATTGAGGCTTATCCCTCAAAAAAATATAGTGCCATAGTTAAAAAAATAGCTACAAGAGCTGTAAAAGATAATAATGTAACCTCATTCGAAGTAACTTTAAATTTTAAAGATATTTCTGAAGAAATTAAAATTGGAATGACTGCAGATCTTGAATTTAGAGTTGAAGGTAATGAAGAAAAAATCTTAGTACCAACAGTTTCTATTGTCACTGAAAAAGGTGAAAAAGGAATTTTGAAAGTTGATAAAAACAATTCTCCTAAATTTGAGAAAATCGAAATTGGTATTAGTAGTGGAAATAAAACTTCAGTCATTGATGGATTAGAACCTGGAGAGCAAATCTTTATTGATATTCCACCTTGGGCTAAGAAGAGAAAATGAGTTTAAAATCTGAAAACTCTAAAAAACCAATTTTACTTTTAGTCGATGGCCACTCACTTGCTTTTAGAAGCTTCTATGCATTTAGCAAAGGGATTGATGGGGGTTTAACCACCAAAGAAGGATTTCCAACAAGTGTCACTTATGGATTTCTAAAAAGCCTTCTGGATAATTGCAAAAATATTAGTCCTGAGGGTGTTTGTATTACGTTTGATACCGAAAAACCAACTTTCAGACATGAATTAGATCCAAACTATAAGGCCAATAGAGATGTAGCACCTGATGTTTTTTTTCAGGATATTGAACAACTAGAAATCATTTTAGAAGAAAGCCTTAATTTACCAATTTTTAAATCTCCAGGTTACGAAGCAGATGATCTCCTAGGAACAATTGCAAATGATGCTTCTTCTAAAGGATGGTGCGTGAATATTCTCTCTGGTGATAGGGACTTATTTCAATTAGTAGATGATCAAAAAGATATTTATGTACTCTATATGGGTGGTGGTCCATATGCAAAAAGTGGTAATCCAACTCTTATGAATGAAAATGGAGTAAAAGAAAAATTAGGTGTTGCGCCAGAAAGAGTAGTTGATCTTAAAGCTCTAACTGGTGATAGTTCTGATAATATTCCTGGTATTAAAGGGGTAGGCCCAAAAACTGCAATTAATCTATTAAAAGAAAACGATACACTTGATGGGATTTATCAGGCCTTGGACAAGATTCAGCAAAATAATGATAAAAAATACAAAGGATTCATCAAAGGTTCGGTGATAGAAAAGCTCAGAAACGATAAGCATAATGCTTTTCTTTCTAGGGATCTAGCAAAAATAAATACCGAAGTACCTTTGATATTAAGTGATGGTTATGAATTAAAAAATATAAATCAAGAGCTTCTTTCAGAGTCTCTACAAAAATTAGAATTATCAACACTGCTTCGGCAAATTGATATTTTCAATTCAACTTTTAGTAAAGGTGGTTTTGACAAAAATAACGTGGCTATAGAGGAGGGGAATACACCAAAAGTCTCCAGTAAAAATGAATTAGAAAATAGTGAAAATAAAATCCCTAAAATTAAGGTAACTATTGTAAATGATTTCGAATTACTTAATAAATTAATTCAAAGATTAGACAAGACGAATGAGATAGTTGCTTTAGATACAGAGACCAATAGTTTAAATCCAATCGATGCGGAACTTGTTGGGATAGGGTTATGTCTTGGAGTGGAATATGATGAATTATTTTATATTCCTCTTGGTCATCAAACAAATAAAGAGACACCCAATCAATTATCAATTGAAGATGTTTTCTCAAAACTAAGAACTTGGATAGAAGATCCGAAAAAAGAAAAGGCACTCCAAAATTCTAAATTTGATAGGCAAATATTTTTTAATCATGGACTTGATCTTAAAGGCGTAACCTTTGACACCTTGTTAGCAGACTACCTTCTTAATAACCAGGAGAAGCATGGGTTAAGTGAAATTAGTTTTAGATTATTTGGATTTAAGCCCCCTTCATTTAAGGAGACAGTTGGAAAAAATAAAGACTTTTCATTTGTTGATATTGATGAAGCAAGTATTTACTGCGGTTATGATGTATTTCTAACTTTTAAGATTGTCAAAATTTTTAAAGAAAGATTTTCAAAGGAAAAAGATGAATTAATCAAATTGTTCGAAGAAATCGAGCTGCCTTTAGAGCCGGTATTGTCTCAAATGGAAATAAATGGAATAACCATCGATATCCCTTATTTAGATAAACTCTCAAAAGAACTAAAAAGTACCTTAGAAGATATTGAAAGTAAAGTTTATGAATTAGCAGAAGAAAATTTTAATCTATCTTCACCAAAACAACTCGGTGAGATCTTATTTGAAAAATTAAATTTGGATAAAAAGAAATCACGCAAAACAAAAACAGGATGGAGTACAGATGCAGTAGTTCTGGAAAGATTAGTCGACGAGCATGAAATAATCCAACATTTAATAAAACATAGAACTCTCAGCAAATTACTTAGTACTTATATTGATGCTCTTCCAAATCTTATTAACGAAAAGACAGGAAGGGTTCATACAAACTTTAATCAAGCTGCTACAGCAACTGGAAGACTCAGTAGTAGCAATCCTAATCTTCAAAATATTCCGGTTAGGACTGAATTTAGTAGGAGAATCAGAAAAGCATTCTTGCCTGAAAAAAAATTGGAAACTTTTATCAGCTGATTATTCTCAGATCGAATTAAGAATACTTGCTCACTTAGCGGATGAAGAAATATTAATTAATGCATTTCACAAAAATGATGACATTCATTCTTTGACTGCAAGATTAATTTTCGAGAAAGAAGAAATATCATCCGATGAAAGGAGAGTTGGGAAAACAATAAATTTTGGAGTTATCTACGGTATGGGTATAAAAAAGTTTGCCCGTTCAACAGGAGTAAGTACTCCAGAGGCAAAAGAATTCCTAATAAAGTATAAAGAAAGATATTCAAAAATTTTCAAATTTCTTGAACTTCAAGAAAGGCTTGCCTTATCAAAAGGTTATGTAAAAACAATTTTTGGTAGAAAGAGAGAATTTAAGTTTGATAAAAATGGACTTGGAAGATTAATAGGAAAAGATCCTTATGAAATTGACTTGCAATCTGCAAGAAGAGCTGGCATGGAAGCACAGTCATTAAGAGCCGCAGCAAATGCCCCAATTCAGGGTTCAAGTGCAGACATTATTAAAATTGCAATGGTTCAACTAAATAAGAAATTCATAGAAATGGATGTTCCCGCAAAAATGCTTTTACAAGTACATGATGAATTATTGTTTGAAGTTGAACCAGATTCTTTGGAAATTACGACGAAATTAGTAAAGAAGACTATGGAAGATTGTGTAAAATTAAGTGTGCCTCTTTTAGTTGATATTGGTATTGGAGACAATTGGATGGAGACAAAATAAACCTTATGAAAAACTTAAGTTAAGATGATCAAACTTTTTAATACTTTAACCAAAAGAGTTGAGGTTTTTAAGCCTATCGATGATGTAGTTAAAATTTATTGTTGTGGAGTTACTGTTTATGATTTATGTCATCTTGGTCATGCCAGAAGTTATATAGCTTGGGATGTATTGAGAAGATTTTTAATTTACAGTGATTTCAAAGTGAAGTATGTTCAAAATTTTACAGATATTGATGACAAGATCTTAAAAAGAGCAAAAGAAGAAAGCAGTTCAATGAAGGAAGTATCTGAAAAAAATATTATTGAATTTCATAAAGATATGGATTCTTTAGGAATAATGCGTCCGGATAGTATGCCAAGAGCAACGAATCATATATGCAATATCTGCTCCTTCATAACAATCCTTGAGGACAAAGGTTATGCGTACTCTAGGGATGGAGATGTTTATTATTCTGTTTTTAAAAATAAAAATTATGGAAAGCTAAGTAATCAAAATATACGAGAACAAAATATCAATCAGCAAGGAAGAATGGCTAATGATGAAAATAGTAAAAAACTAAATCCGCAAGATTTTGCACTATGGAAAAAAGCCAAAGATGATGAACCATTTTTTGATTCGCCATGGGGTAAAGGTAGGCCAGGATGGCATATTGAATGTTCGGCGATGGTTAAAGATGAATTAGGAGATACTATTGATATCCATTTAGGTGGTTCTGATTTGATTTTTCCACATCATGAGAATGAAATCGCCCAATCAGAAGCAGCCAATGGCAAAAAGCTAGCGAACTATTGGTTACACAATGGGATGGTCAATGTAAATGGGCAAAAGATGAGTAAATCCCTTAAAAATTTTAAAACCATCAGAGAGCTAATTAAGTCAGGTTTAAGCCCTATGACTTTGCGATATTTTGTTATGACTGTGAACTATAGAAAACCACTTGATTTTACTGAAGAAGCTTTAAGGAGTGCTTCAGAAGCTTGGAAAAATATTAATATAGCCCTTTCTTTTATGGACCTTACAAAAGATGCTTTTAAATCTATTGATAAAAATGAATCTATCGAAGAAGAATATAAAGAAAAAATAAGTTTTGAATTATCTCAAAAATATCTTAAATTTTCTGAGGCTCTGGGGAATGACCTTAATACAGCAGGTGCAATTGCAATTATTTACGATTTAGCAAAACCATTAAAAAACTTTTTAAACCAATTTCAAAGGGTTGAAGGTTTTAAAATAGACCTAAATGAAAAATTTTTTCTAATTGAAAATTTTAAAACTCTTGAAAAGTTGACTGAGGTGCTTGGTCTTAAAAAAGAGGTTTTAGTAAAAGAAAGTAAAATAAAAGATGACGAAATATCATCGCTTATTGATGAAAGATTGAAAGCAAAAAAGGAAAAGAATTATGCGAAGGCTGATGAAATCAGGAATTTTTTAAAAGAAAAAGGTATTGAACTTATTGATCAATCAAAGGAAATAACAACATGGATAAGGGTCTAAATTTTAAGAAAAAAACCAATTTGAAATTTTTGTTTTTTAAATACACCTTTAAATGGGAAGATATTAGAAATATCAGAGAAAATTGAAATACATTACTGTGCTCGGTTCTACTGGTTCAATAGGAACTCAAACTCTCGAAATAGCTAGTGAGCAGCCTGATAATTTTAAAGCCGTAGCTCTTTCCGCTGGAAAAAATATTAATTTATTAACTGAACAAGTTAAAACACATAACCCAGAGGTAGTTGCAATTGAGGATGAAAATCTTATAGAAGATTTAAAAGATAATATTAATAACTTAGATTTGGAAAATGATCCCCTAGTTTTGGGTGGGAAAGAGGGGATTAACGCAGTTGCAGCATGGGATAAGGCAGATACTGTGGTAACTGGGATAGTAGGCTGTGCAGGCTTAATTCCAACAATGTCAGCAATTAATGCGGGGAAAAATATTGCACTTGCTAACAAAGAAACTTTAATTGCAGCAGGGCCAATTGTTATTCCTGCATTGAAGAAAAACAATAGTAGGCTTTTACCCGCTGATTCAGAACACTCTGCTATCTTTCAATGTTTACAGGGATTACCCAATTATGAAAATGCAGATTTTTCAACAGGAGAGATACCTAAAGGTTTAAAAGCCATACATTTAACAGCTTCTGGTGGTGCTTTTAGAGATTGGGCCGTTAGGGATTTAAAGCATGTCACAGTGGAAGATGCGACTTCACATCCTAATTGGGATATGGGAAAAAAAATAACTGTAGATTCTGCAACTCTTATGAATAAAGGATTAGAAGTAATAGAAGCTCATTATTTATTTGGGACCTCTTACGAAAATATCGAAATAGTTATCCACCCTCAAAGTATTATTCATTCAATGATTGAGTTGGAAGATTCTTCAGTATTAGCTCAATTAGGTTGGCCAGATATGAAACTACCGATTTTATATGCGATGAGTTGGCCGGAAAGATTTAAAACAAATTGGAAAAGATTAAACCTAAGTGAAATTGGAAAATTAACTTTTAAAGAGCCAGACAAGTTGAAATATCCATGCATGGGACTTGCCTATGCCGCAGGAAAATCTTCTGGGACTATGCCTGCAGTCTTAAATGCTGCTAATGAAATGGCTGTTGAACAATTCCTCAAAGAAAAAATTTCTTTTCAAGAAATTCCAATTTTTATAAGTAAAGCTTGTGAATCACATATGGAGAATTTGAATTCGAGTCCCGAATTGGAGGATATTCTTGAAGTAGACAATTGGGCCAGACTTTTTGTTGAGCAAGAAATTAAAAAAGGGAAAAAATACGTAAGTATTGGATAAAAGTGAATATTAAAAAGCATCTTCTACTATGCGCAACACCCACAAAACAGAAATGTTTTAAAGGCAATGAAGGTCAAAAAACATGGGAATGTCTGAAAAAGACTTTAAAAAAATTTGAGAATGATCCCTGTACAAAAAACGTTCATATATTAAGGTCAAAAGCTGACTGTTTAAGGATATGTAAGAACGGCCCAATTCTTCTTGTGTGGCCTGATGGTATTTGGTACGAGAAAGTTTCTCCAGAAAAAATTTCAGAAATTTTTACCTCACATATTATTAACGATAAGCCAATAGAAAAATGGATTTTTAAAAAAACACCATTTTTAAATAGTCCTAGATACTAATAAACCAGTTCTTTACTACTTCGTCTGACCAGCAGCCATTAATAGAGTGAAAACCATTATGACCTCCTTTTTCAGTTATAAAAATAGTAAATTTATCAATAAATTTTCCTCTTAAATTCAAAGTTGCATTATATGGAACCCAAGGATCATCCTTGGCATGAATAAAAAGCATTTGAGGTAATTTTTTTATTGAGTTTTGGATTCTAAATATTGGAGAAGCTTTAACATAATAATCTTCTAAAGAATTAAATCCCCAACTAGGAGCTGTAAATTTCTGATCAAATTCCCTTATACTTTTTAAAGCTTTAATTTTTTTTCTTAATTTCTCATTATTAAGTATTTTGCCTTCATCATTAAATCCGTCCCATAACTGATTTTTTAAGCGATGAAGTAACCATTTTTGGTAGATATAATTTCTAGGTTTTTCAATACAAAGACTACATGATGATAAATCTAAAGGGCTACTCACGCAGGCTAGGCCATCTAAAAGTTTTTCTCCTTTGTTTTCATCGAAATCTAAGCAGGCATTTAAAAGAATTGTCCCGCCTAAAGATAATCCAACTCCGTAAATTGGAAGATTATTATTCCTTTTCATAAGACCTTTGAACTCTAAATTGACAAATTTTTTAAAATAATTAATTGCTGAAATAACATCACTGGAGCATCTAGCACAATAATTTCCTTTAGCTAAATATCTCGCAGATCCAGATCCTCTTAAATTCAATTTAAGAACTCCAAAACCATTATTTGCTAATTTTCTAGATATTCTTCTTAAACCAAACCGTTTAGTTGAACCCCCTAAACCATGTGTAACGATTGCAAAACCCCTAAGTGAGTTCAAGTTTTCAGGTAATTCTAAAAATCCTAGAAGATAATCATATTCAAATTTTTTTGAAAGAATTTTATTAATCGGAAAGAATATTTTTTTATTTTTTTTTGATTTACCAAAATCAATAACAAAAGTATCTCTCAAAGTTTGTAAGTCGCCACCTATCCAAGGTAAGACTTCTCGAAATGGCTTATTTTTTACGTAATCTGAAAAATTAAAAAATATACTATTATTTCTCCCCAACTCCAAGATCCTTTAATTCTCCAATTAGATCATTTAATACCTTCTTCGCATCCCCAAAGACCATAGAAGTATTTGGCAGATCAAATAAGTCATTTTTTATTCCGGAGTAACCTGCACTCATACCACGTTTAATTACAAATACCGTTCTTGCTTCCTGCACATCAAGAACTGGCATGCCATATAAAGGAGAAGAGCTATCATTTTTAGCTTGAGGATTAACCACATCATTTGCTCCTAAAACTAAAACAACATCCGTTGCTGGAAAATCAGGATTTACAACGTCCATCTCTTTAAGTTGTTCGTAAGGAACATCTGCTTCTGCTAAAAGTACATTCATATGTCCAGGCATCCTCCCTGCAACAGGATGAATTGCGTAAACAACTTCAATACCATTTTGCTCTAGTTTTTTTGTCACTTCCCTTAAAGTATGTTGAGCTTGAGCTACCGCTAGACCATAACCAGGAACAATAATTACCTTGTTAGCTGCCTCTAAAGTCAACGCGCATTCTTCAACACTGCAAGAAGTTATATTTGTATATTCTCCTGATCCAGAAGAGGCCGTACTTTGCGCAGATAAAGATCCTCCAAAAAGAACTGAGACCAATGATCTATTCATACCCTTGCACATTACTTGAGTAAGTATTAGACCTGCAGCTCCAACCATTGCGCCTGCTACTATCAAAAGCTGACTATCTACAACGAAACCTGCCGCTGCCGCTGCAATCCCTGAATAGCTATTTAATAAAGATATAACAACTGGCATATCAGCTCCACCAATTGGCAAAGTAACTCCAATACCTAATAAAGAAGAAACTATAACTAAAAGCCAAATAGAACTTGTATTGCCTTTTATCAAATCAAAAAAGGCTATCAAGGAAGCTACTGCAAAAACAATATTTACAAAATGTCTAACTTTGCTCTGAGTCCATCCTGGAGTTGACAACCACCCCTGTAACTTAGCCATCGCTACAATTGATCCTGTAAAAGTTATCGCACCAACAAATATAGAAACAGATATTGAAACTTCGTTAATAAGTGACTTAAAAAAATCAAAATTTTCTTGGCCACTAGATATAGGAAAAATAGCTACTCCTAGGGCCACTAAAAGTGATGACATTCCTCCACAACCATTGAACAATGCCACTGTTTCAGGCATAGAAGTCATAGGTACTTTTTTTGCAAGAATTGCTCCGAATAAACTACCTATGATTGATCCAATTATTATCCAAATCCAAGACTGAATAGCAATTCCAGAAGTGCCTAAATAATAAGAAAGTAATCCTACTACTGATAGCGACATTGCAAATGCAGCTAATCTATTAGCGTCCCTTGCTGACTTTACTTTTGACAACCCTTTTATTCCCAAAGCCAGTAAAAGTACTGCTAGAAGATCAATAACGAATTTAATGATTACAGGTAGATTCATGTTGAAAATTACTTCTTATTTGATGGTTTACGACTAAACATCGCGAGCATTCGATCAGTTACAAAGAAACCGCCTACAACGTTGAAAAGAGCAAATCCAAGAGAAACTGAACCAATGATTAAAAGTGGTACGTTACCTTCTGCTTTTACAATTAAAGTTAATGCTGCAAGCATTGTTATTCCTGAGATTGCATTTGCTCCACTCATTAGAGGTGTGTGAAGGGTAGGAGGAACTTTTCCAATTAACTCGAGGCCTAATAAACTACCAAGTAAAAGAACCCAAAGAAGACTTATAAAAGACATAATTTTAAAACCTCAATTTTCAAAAACTTTATTTTGAAGAACAACTCCTTCGTCGCTTAATAAACATCCAGAAATGAGTTCATCCTCTTTATCTAATTTAATTACACCATCTTTTATAAATGGTGTAATCAAAGATGTTAAGTTCTTAGCATAAAGTGAACTTGCATCATAAGGAACTGAAGAGGGTAATTCGCCCGCTCCTATAAGTTTTACACCATCTTTGATAATAGTTTTATTTGATTTTGTTCCTGCGCAGTTCCCTCCCTGAGAAACTGCTAAATCAATAATTACGGCACCAGGTCTCATTTTTTCAATCATGGGAGCGTCTATTAAAACAGGGGCCTTTTTACCAAGAACTTGCGCAGTACATATAGCAACATCAGCTTCAGATAAATATTTAGTTAAAGTAGCCTTCTGTTTTGCGAGGAATTCGGGTGTTACAGCTTTTGCATAACCTCCAGCTTCTCCAGGTTTTTCATCCACTTCAGGAAGTTCTATAAATCTTGCTCCAAGGGACTCTACTTGTTCTTTAACAGCGGGTCTAATATCAGATACAAATACTATTGCACCAAGTCTTTTTGCTGTCGCAACTGCCTGCAATCCTGCAACGCCACCACCAAGAACCACTACTTTGGCAGGTTGGACTGTGCCCGCTGCAGTCATAAGCATTGGGAAATATCTATCTAACTCACTTGCAGCTAAAAGAACTGCTTTATATCCAGCGATATTGGCCTGTGAAGAAAGAACATCAGAAGATTGCGCTCTACTAATCCTCGGAAGCAATTCTAGTGATAAAACTGAAATCTTATTACTATTTATAATCTTGAGAAGCTCCTTATTACCGTATGGGTTAAGAAGACCAAGAAGAACAGCGCCTTTCTTTAATTTAGTTAAATTATCCTCCGATGGAGTTTGAACACAAAATATTAGATCAGCTTCACCCCAAATTTTTTGATCTAAGTTACTTATTATTGTTCCACCCGATTTTTCATATGAGAAGTCACTAAATCCTGATAATTTCCCCGCTGAACTTTCAATATAAACATCACATCCAAGGCTTTTTAATTTCTTTACCGCTTCTGGAGTAGCTGAAACTCTCCTTTCTCCAGAGCTTGTTTCGGAAGGAATAAGTATCTTTGTCAATTTATTTATTTTTTTAACATACTAAATATAAATTGAAGAAAGTCAAAAGTCTTGGATTTTTGTTAAAAATATATTTTCTTTTCTATAAAAAATAGCTATCTAGAATATATAGGTACTAAATATTCCAATGAGTATAAAAGCAATCGAATGTCCAGATGGAGTATGTCACAGTCATCATGGTGGTCATGCTGTTCCAAGGCAAGCTATGCAGAAAAACCTAGAAAAGCATGGTAAAGACTGGTGCGAAAAATTAGCAGAGAGAATTTATGAAATGTCGGTAGATACTTATTCACAGACAGTCATGCCTAGTCTCCACTCAGCGGGTTGGCAAAGAAGACATTTAGATTGGGAATTTAAGCTCGCAGAAAATGATTCTGAACCAGATGAAGCTCTTGTTGAAGGAATTATTAATGCCACTGAAAGCTTTCTAAGAAGTAGTGAGGTGCATCGATTATTTATTCAGGAATTAGTCCAGGGCACATTTGAGGAAGCAAATGACAAAAAAATAATTTCTAAGGCAATAAAATCTATCATTGAAGAGGAAATTGTCATTTCACTAAGAGAAAAGAAAGAATCTCTTCTAAAGAAAATATCCGCAAAATTAATTTCAGAAGAAAAAGTGAGCGAGGAACTTGCAATAAATTCAGCTAAAGAGGGTTTTGAGGAAGTTGAAAGATTACTCGCTAATCACAGCGAGGCAGTTTAATACTTTTTCTTTATATTTTCTTTATAATTCCTTCGAAAATTGTCTCAAATATAAATTAAAGATTAAATTATTGTTTGGAAGTGCGAAGTTGTAACTTATTAGACAATACATAAGCTGTTTGATGTGCTTATCTATATACAACTTTTAAGTTTCAATGGAAAATTTCATTAGAAAAAGAATCGACATTGCAACCTGTTGGGCAACCAACAGAATATCTGCAATGGATACTCTAGAAAGATATGAAGATAGTTATGCAATTGCAGAGGAATTTAGAGAGTGGATATTACATATTGGAGAAAAGAACGAAAATTTAAAAGATTCTGTTTTAAACTTCCCAAAGGAATTAAAAAAATTATTAGACCAAAAAGTAAACGATTAAATAACAAAATCGATCGAGTGAAACCCGCCCTACATTATTTGGGTTTGTTTATTATTATTAAAAGTGAAATTAGGAAATAAATGGAGAGTAAAGAGAACACTTCAAACGTAGAAAATGTTGTGATTATAGGCTCAGGACCTGCAGGCTACACCGCTGCAATATATGCAGCAAGAGCAAATCTTCAACCATTACTAGTAACAGGATTTAATTCAGGTGGAATTCCTGGTGGCCAATTAATGACTACAACATTTGTTGAAAATTATCCAGGTTTCCCAGATGGAGTACTAGGTCCTGAATTGATGGATCTAATGAAGGCTCAAGCCGAAAGATGGGGTACTAATTTATACGAAAGTGATGTTGTCTCAATAAATACTGATTCACATCCCTTTGAATTAAAAACTTTAGAAGGAACTATAAAATCTAACTCAATTATTATTGCAACAGGAGCAAGTGCAAATAGATTAGGCGTGATAAATGAAGATAAATTCTGGAGTAAAGGAATAAGTGCTTGTGCGATATGTGATGGAGCGACCCCACAATTTAGAGGAGAAGAATTAGCTGTTATTGGAGGGGGCGACTCTGCATGTGAAGAAGCAGCATATCTCACAAAGTATGGAAGCAAAGTGCATTTAATTGTTAGATCAGAAAAATTAAGGGCTAGCGCAGCAATGGTAGATAGAGTTAAAGCTAATCCAAAGATAGAAATTCATTGGAATACAAAAGTTGATAAGGCGGATGGCTCTGAATGGCTTGAGAAGATAGAAACTATTCACTCTCAAGAAGGTAAAGGGGAAATCAATATAAAAGGTCTTTTTTACGCGATAGGGCACACACCAAATACGAAGTTCTTAGGCAACAAAATTGATTTAGATAATAAAGGATATATTGCTTGCAAATCAGGAAGGCCAGAAACATCTATTGAAGGCATCTTCGCAGCGGGTGACGTTGTCGATTCTGAGTGGAGACAAGGAGTTACAGCTGCAGGAACTGGGTGCATGGCAGCATTAGCTACAGAAAGGTGGCTAGCCGAGAAAAACTTAGCAAAAACTATAGTTAGAGAAACACCCGAACCAGAAAAAAAACTTAATTCATCAGATTTTAATGAAGAAGAAGTTAATGAAGATACTTTTGATTCAAATTCTGAATGGCAAAAAGGCAGTTATGCTTTAAGGAAACTTTATCACGAGAGTAAAAAACCTATCTTAGTAATTTTTAGTTCTCCAAGTTGCGGCCCATGTCATGTTTTAAAACCTCAGTTAAAAAGGGTAATTAAAGAACTTGATGGTGCGGTTCTTGGTGTTGAAATAGATATTGATAAAGATCAAGATATTGCAAAACAAGCTGGTATTAACGGCACACCAACAGTTCAACTTTTTAAAGAAAAATTATTAAAAAAACAATGGCAAGGTGTTAAGCAAAGAAGTGAGTTTAAAGAAGCGATAAAAAATATTATCTAAAATAACTTTTATTTATTATTTCTCTTGGGATTATTTTTATTAGTAGTAGGTTTAGCACCGCCTGCATTCCTCTCTCTATAAGTTATTCTCCCTCTAGAAAGATCATAAGGACTTATCTCAACTAACACTTTGTCTCCAGCTAATAATTTAATTCTAAATTTAGTCAACTTACCTGCAGCTCTACATAAACATTGATGTCCTTCAGGTTGTTCTAAGGTAACCAAATAAAATCCATTCCCCTGCTCTTTTTCTATTACACCTGAAGTTTCAATCATTAATTAATCTTTTACTAAGTACATATTATCAGAAAAAGATTGGCCAAAATTGATTAAAAAAATTACATACTTAAAAATATGCAATTCAATTCAAATTGAAAATTTAATTTCATTAATTATTTGAAGTTGTCCATAGTAAAAATTTGCTTTCGCAATTTTTTCAGAATCTTCTAATTGATCAAAAAAAACAAACCCAAGACTTTCCCATAATGAAGATCCGCAAACATTATTCAATTCATTTTTTGCTTCTTTTGCAAAATTATCTAGTTTTCGTTCAAGGTTTTTAGACTTAGAAACAGACATAGGTCAATAATATTTATTTAATATATAGTACAAATATACTATCTGATTCTAAAATTGCAATATTAAAAAGGTAATCTCTTTTTTTCTTCAATATTAAGATCTGCTTCCATTTCCCTTAATCTTTTAAGTATTTGTTGATAGTAATCCTTTATGTAACTCTCTAGTGAGGTCATATTCTCTTTTTTAAGTTCCAATATTTCGTAAGTTTTGCTCATGTCAGCATCTAATGATTCACCACTACTAGTTACTTCAGCAAAAGCCAATCGCTCAGCAACATTAAGAGAATCTTGAAAGAAGGAAACTACTTTTTGAGTGACACTAATAAGGAAGGGGGAAACTCTAAAAATTTTCGCCTTTTTTTCACTAAATTTTTCACATAAAGATATAACTTCATTTGAATCCCATGCTTTGGGACCGACTAATGGCAATGATTTTCTGTGAGTTTTTGGATTATTTACTGCTGCTACAACAACTTTCGCCATATCTTGAGTATTCATATAAGCAATTTTAGTTGGAGTCCCACTCATCCACACTGCTTGACTATCCAAGATTGGGATTGCGAATTGACCAATAACTCCTTGCATAAAAGCTGCACATTTGAAGATTGTATAGTCTAAATCAGATTTCTCAAGGAGTTTTTCAGTGCAAAATTTGATGTCCATTAAAGGAACATTTCTAAATTTTTCAGTTAAGAGGATAGAGAGGAATATTACCCTTTTTACTTTTAAAGATTCGCAAGCATTGAATAAGTTAAGTTTTCCATCCCAATCAATTTCATAAATACTTTTAGGATCATCTGGCCTGCTAGTTGCTGCATCAATAACAACTTCAATATCTTGTAATGCATATTCGATATCAGAAGAATTTAGTAAATTACCTTTTGTTAGCTCACAACCCCATTCTTGTAGAAAGGAAGCTTTTCTTGGATTTCTTACAAAGCATCTTACTTCATGTCCCTCTTCTATA
>CACNQS010000011.1 GCA_902622625.1 uncultured Prochlorococcus sp. | reverse complement strand
GATGTGAATAAACAAGACGTTCTTCTTTTTGTTGATAACATTTTTAGATTCGTTCAAGCTGGTTCTGAAGTATCTGCATTACTTGGAAGAATGCCTTCAGCGGTTGGATACCAACCTACTCTTGGAACTGATGTTGGTGAATTGCAAGAAAGAATTACATCTACTTTAGAAGGGTCAATAACTTCTATCCAGGCTGTTTATGTACCTGCTGATGACCTAACAGACCCTGCTCCAGCTACAACCTTTGCCCATCTAGATGCTACCACCGTGCTTGCAAGAGCTCTTGCAGCTAAGGGCATTTATCCAGCGGTTGATCCATTAGACTCAACGAGCACTATGCTACAACCATCAGTTGTTGGCGATGAGCATTACAAAACAGCCAGAGCTGTCCAATCAACTTTACAAAGATATAAAGAACTTCAAGATATCATCGCAATCCTTGGTTTAGATGAGCTTTCTGAAGAAGATAGATTAACAGTCGACAGGGCCAGAAAAATTGAAAAATTCCTCTCACAACCTTTCTTTGTAGCAGAAATATTTACAGGAATGTCTGGTAAATATGTAAAATTAGAAGATACCATTGCAGGTTTCAATATGATTTTATCAGGTGAATTGGATGATTTACCAGAACAGGCATTCTACTTAGTTGGTAATATTGATGAAGTTAAAGCAAAGGCTGAAAAAATAAAATCAGAAAAATAAATATTTACATATATTTTTTACCCTCAATAATTTTAAATTAATGGCAATTTCTCTAAAAGTTTTAGCTCCTAATAAAAATGTTTACCAAGGCGAAGCTGAAGAAGTAATCCTTCCTAGTACTACTGGTCAACTGGGTATACTACCAGGACATATTTCTTTAGTTACTGCTATAGATATTGGCGTTTTAAGGCTAAGAATGAATTCCCAGTGGAAATCAATAGCTCTTATGGGAGGCTTCGCTGAAATTGAATCAGATGAAGTTATAGTTTTAGTAAACAATGCTGAAATTGGTTCTGAAATTAATGTTCAAAATGCTGAACAAGATCTTAAAGAAGCAAAATTGACAATAAGCAAATTTTCTGAAAATGAAAAAAATCCAGAGAAAATAAAAGCCTTGAAAGAGGTTTCAAAGGCTGAGGCAAGGATTCAAGCAGCAAAGAACTAATATTTAGGCGGTTCCACAAAAAGTTACTTCGGGAAACTTTAATTTGGCTTCTTCTAATTTTTTTGTCTTACCCTCTTCTTGCCAGTAATTTATAACTTCAGTAGCTTTATTCAATATCTCTACTCTTTCGTTATCTGTAATCCAACCTTTATTCTCAAGTTCACTTTTTAATTTTTCCCAAGCATCATCTCTTGGCCAAAAATAATAGGCAGTAAGAGGGCTTGGGCCTCCACCTACTATTTGATCCACTGCTAAAGCTACATTATCAGGTAACCACAATACTTTAATTATGAACCTTCCTTCATCAGGTTTAGGGGTATAACCAGTGGGTACCCCATCTTCATCAATCGTGGCAGCTGCCAATACAGCTGTGGCACCCATCATCCCTAAATTAGGAGAAGAATTTTTAGAGTTTAGCGCATCACTTTTTGTTTCCTTTTTTTCTGTTGAATTTTGATTTAACTTATCTGATGAAGTCATTCACTTATTTATATTTAAATAATAATTTATCAGTTTATGGTCACATTTTGATTGATTTGTTCAAAATTTCTTGATTTAAGTTATTGAGAACTTCCAAAAAGGATTTTATCTATCATGAGATACTTCATAAAAATCATAAATAGTGGTTTCCAATGAATCCCAAAGATCTTTTGGGATATCGTTTTCTTCTGCGAACATGCCAAGCTGACTAGCCAAGCCTCTTGCTTGAGAAAGTTTCGAATCATACGAATCGGACTTATTCATTTTTGAGCTTTAAACTTAATAAAAAATAAATCTATTAACTTAATAAGTCAAATTTCAAAATTCTAAATCAGAAATTTCTTTTTGTGCAGCAATACTTAAAACTTCTGGGTTAGTGTCTGTGACAAGGACATCATCTTCTATTCTGATCCCTATGCCTTTCCATTTCTCATCTATAGGGGGTTGCCCCTCAGGGACTGGGATCCTATCACTTATGTAAATCCCAGGTTCTACCGTAAGAATCATTCCATTCTTTAATGAGACTTCATAGTCCCCCATTCTGTATGCACCAACATCATGAACATCCAAGCCGAGCCAATGTCCAGTTCTATGCATGTAAAGATGTTTATAAGATTGGTTCGCAATTATCTCTTCAGTACTACCCGACAATAAACCAATTTCTTTTAATCCTTCTACAAGAACTTTTAAAGCAACATTATGTACTGCACTAGAATTCGATCCCTTTACAGCACTTTTAATTGCATTTTTCTGCGCACTCAACACAATTTCATAGATAACTTTTTGCTCATTCGAAAATTTACCACCTATTGGAATAGTTCTTGTTATGTCTCCATTGTAATAATCCATTAGTGAGCAGCCAGCATCCACCAACAATAAATCTTCCTTCTTCAAGGGTGAGTTATTTGAGGTGTAATGCAATATACAGGCATTATCTCCTGATGCAACAATTGAGTTATAAGCTGGTCCTCTCGCTCCTTTTTCCAAAAAGAATCCCTCAATAAGGCCCTGAATTTGTCTTTCATTTTTCTTTGATAAGATAGATTCTCTAACTAGTTCATGAGCTTCGGCTGAAATTTGTATAGCCTCTCTCATTCTCTTAATTTCAAATTCACTTTTAATTAATCTCATCTCATTTAAATAAACTTCTGGTGATTTTATAGAATTTGCACCAATCCCTAATCTTGAGCGATTATCAAGTTGTTGTGAAAATATCTCAAGTACTAGTTTCTCTATTATTGGATGCTTGCCAATTGAAAAAACAAGTTCATCGGAACCATTTATGTAAGCTGGGAGTAAATCTCTTAATTCATTAATAGAGTGAGCCTTATCAGCATTAAACTCTTTTTCAGCGCCTTCTAAACCCCATCTAAAGCCATGCCAAACTTCGCTAATAACATCTTTAGGAGCAACAAACATAATAAATCTCTCTCCCTTTGGCTTATGTGATAAGAAAAGAGCGATCGCATCTGGCTCATCGAAACCGGTTAAATACCAAAAATTACTATCTTGCCTAAAAGGATATTCACAATCAGCATGATGCTTTACAAGATTAGCCCCAGGGATAATAGCAGCTTTTCCACCTAATTTATTTAGAAATATTTCTCTTCTTTCTTCAAAAACTTTATTGTGGGGATTAAACATAAATGGTGTATTGGCGTGTTTTAAAAAAAAATGGAAGAATGAATCAAACAGATTTAAAACCTATCCTATTTTAATGGAAACAAGTGTTTACGGCTTAATTTTACTCATAATTATTATTTTAATTGGATCAGCATGTTGTTCGGGAGTAGAGGCGGCTTTTTTAGCTGTGAATTCAATTAGAATTTTTGAAATAGCCTCAAAACAAAAGCCAAAAAGTTCTGCAAATCAACTACTTAAACTCAGAAAACACCTTGGAAGGACTCTAACTGTAATTACTATTACGAATAATGGATTTAACATCATTGGAAGTCTTATTTTAGGTGTATACGGAGCATTGGTAATAAATAATAGTTATGGCTTAACCTTATTTTCAATTGTTTTTTATATATTAGTTGTCTTAGTGGGAGAAGTTCTTCCGAAAGCTCTTGGTACAAGATTTTCATTTCAAATAGCTTTATTATCGGTTCCAGTTTTGAGAATATTGAATATCTTAATGAAGCCATTCTTAATATTGATCGAACAAATATTTCCAGTTATTACTGCAGAAAATGAAATTTCAACTGATGAAGAGGAAATTAGACAAATGGCAAAAATTGGGAGCCAAAAAGGTTTAATAGAAGCTGATGAAGCAGCAATGATTTTTAAGATTTTTCAATTAAATGACTTAAAAGCTAAAGACTTAATGATCCCTAGGGTCTCAGCACCTTGTCTTGATGGGTCTTCCAATCTTGATGAAATTTCAAAACTCATAATGTCTGATAACTCTCGATGGTGGGTAATTTTAGGAGATAAAGTTGACAAAATACAAGGTGTAGTTAAGCGTGAAAAAATGTTAGAAGAATTAATTATTGGGGAAAATAAGAAATCTTTATCAGAAATTTGCGAACCTGTCGAATACATTCCCGAAATGATTAAGGCAGATCAATTATTAACAAGATTTGACAAGAATCATAATGGAGTAAAAGTAGTAGTAGATGAATTTGGGGGATTCGTGGGGATTATTGGTGCAGAAGCTGTGTTATCAGTAATAGCTGGATGGTGGAAGAAATAAATCATGAAACAAATGAAAATTAATAAAAATTATTTACATTTAAAAAAATGGTGGGAGACTCTTGATCTTACCAACTATGAAAAAAGTTTTTTTAATAAAGAAATAATTTCTTTTAATCAACAACTTTTTAGGTTCAAAGAAAAAAAAATAAGAATTGGCGCATATGGTAAATCAGGCGTAGGAAAATCTTCTGTTTTAAATTCTTTACTAAAAAAAAGTGTATTCAAAACAAATATTATAAATGGAACTACAAAAGAAATACAAGCGGAACCTTGGATCCTCAAAGAAGAAAAACTTTTTAGTGTAGATTTGATTGATTCTCCAGGCTTTGATTTCTGCAATATTAAATTCCCAGATAAAGTTTACTCTTACATAAATCATTCAGATCTTGTTCTTTTTATAGTTTCAGGAGATTTAAATAGAAATGAATTAAACGAGATCAGCTCCTTAATCAAAGATGGAAAAAAAATAATTGTAATCTTAAATAAAATTGATCTTTTTAATAAAAATGACTTAAAAGAAATAATGGAAAATATTAACTTTAAGCTTCCAAAAGATTTAAATATTCCAATAATTCTTAATCATGGAAACAATCTGAAAAATTACCTAACAAAAATAATAAATCAACATGGTGAGACACTGTTAACACTTAATTCACTTCAATTAGCTGATAAATTGTTTTTGCAGATAAAACAAGAAAGATTAAAAAAAAGACAGAAATTAGCTCAATCAACTATTGGTAAATTTTCGACCATAAAGGCATCAGCAGTAGCTCTTAATCCATTTGTTCTGTTTGATGTTGCGGGTAGTTTTGCACTAGATACTGCAATGATTAGAGAATTAAGTAAAATTTATGGTTTAAATTTGAAGGGTAAATCAACAAGAATAATCTTAAAAAATATATCCATTAATAATTTATACCTTGGAGCAACTCAAGTCGGCGTCAACACATCTTTCAACCTTATTAGGAAATTAATTTTATTAACGGCACCTTTCACTAACGGTATTACATTATTACCCTATGGGCCAATAGCAATTATCCAAGCAGCAATTGCTGTTTATTCTACAAAAATCCTTGGTAAATTAGCAACAAAAGAAATATTTATAAGAAGCAAAGTTTCCTTAATAGAACCTTTTATAATGATTCAAAATTTAACTTTAAATGAACCAGATGTTTTTAACCACATTAATATTTACTTATCAAATAGAAATCTAAATAATAATTTTATTAGTTTTCTGCCTTAAAACGTAAAATGGGAAAAAGCATTGCATTATTTGGTACTAGTGCAGATCCACCAACCACTGGCCATGAGAAAATATTAGAAGAATTATCCAAAATTTATGCTCATACCATTTGTTATGTAAGTAACAATCCGAACAAAAAGCATAAAGAGGATATCGCAATCCGTAGCCAATTATTAAAAACTCTTATTGAAGATTTAGATGATCATAAAATTTTATTCAATCAACTTGTTACTAGCAAGTGGGCAGTAGAGTCAATTAAAAAATGTAAAAAAATTTATGAAATTGATAATTTAGATTTCGTTATTGGGAGTGATTTGATTCAAGATATTTTCTGCTGGAAAGATTTTGAAAAAATCATTAAAGAGGTAAGTTTTTTTATAATTTTAAGAGAGGGTTATCCTGTTGAATCAAATACTCTTAAGATGTTAGAAACTTATAATGTGAAATTTAAGATTTCATCCATAAAAATCCCAAACATTTCAAGTTCTAAGTTCAGATTAAATTTTAATTATTCTAATTTACCAGTATCTTTAATAGATTTTGTTAAGAAGAATAATTTATATGAATCTACTAAATTAGTTGAATGAAGTTTTTACTTGCTCAAATTAATCCAGTTGTTGGAGATTTAGAGGGTAATGCAAAAAAAATACTTAATGCTGCTTCTAAAGCTAGCTCAACTTGTGCTGATTTAGTTCTTACTCCAGAATTGTCATTATGGGGATATCCAGCAAATGACTTACTTTTAAAAAATAATTTAATCAAAAATCAATATCAAATTCTTGACCAATTAGCTTTAGCTATTAATAAACATTATGGAAACTTGAGTATCACAGTAGGGATAGCCGAGATTATAAATGATTCTTTTTTCCCAAATCTTTATAATTCTATTGCATTGCTTGAGCGTGGTGAGTGGAAAATAATTGCTCGAAAAATTATTCTTCCCACCTATGAAGTATTTGATGAGAAAAGATACTTTAGATCAGAAGAAAAAGTTTCCGTATTAACAAAAAAAATAAATAATAAAACTTGGCGAATTGGCTTTACTATATGTGAGGATTTATGGGTCAACAAAAATATAGAAGGTAGAGGAGTTCATAAAAAAAATCCAATTTCTGATTTAAAGAAAAAAAAAGTTGATATTTTAGTGAATTTATCGGCCTCCCCATATACCTTCAAAAAGTTAGAGCTAAGATCCAAAGTTTCCAGTTTTGCTGCTAAATATCTTCAGGTACCGCTGATATATGTAAACCAGATTGGTGCAAATGATAATTTAATTTTTGATGGAAATAGTTTTATTCTTGATAAGAATGGATCTAAAATTAAGCAATTAAAATCTTTTTCAGAAGACCTCTCAAGTTGGCATATTAAGCAAACAATCTCCAAGAAAAAAGAATTTGAACAATCTGAAATATCATCAATTTTTGATGCATTAGTCCTTGGTGTTAGAGATTATGCTCAAAAGTGCGGTTTTAAAACAGCTTTAATTGGACTAAGTGGTGGAATTGATTCAGCACTAGTTTCAGCAATTGCGACAGCTGCTCTTGGCAGTAATAATATTTATTGCGTCTCAATGCCCTCCAAGTGGAGCTCATCCCATTCAAAAAGTGACGCAAAAGATTTAGCAAGGAGATTAAAAATAAATTTCAATACCATCCCAATTGAAAACCTGATGAATTCTTTTGAAGAATCTTTTATAAAAACAATATCTTTCGAGATGGCTGAAATAACAAATCAAAATATTCAATCAAGGATCAGAGGAACGCTTCTGATGGCCTTAGCAAATCAAGAGAAGCATTTATTACTTTCAACAGGAAATAAATCAGAGCTAGCTGTAGGATATTGCACACTTTATGGTGATATGAATGGGGGATTATCTGTTATTGGGGATTTATATAAAACTAATGTTTTTAAATTATGCAATTGGCTTGATAGTGAAGAATCAATAAAGCATAGAAAGTCATATATGTTAGATACTAATGTAAATATAATCGGAGAAAATATCCGTACGAAAGCTCCAAGTGCCGAATTAGGTCCTGATCAATTAGATACTGATTCTCTCCCACCTTATTCTATTTTAGATAATATTCTAAAAGGAATTATTGAAGAGAAGAAAGATTTACTACAGCTAGAAGAAGATGGTTATAAAAAAGATTTAATTTTAAAAATTATCTCACTCATAAAAAAAGCAGAATTCAAAAGGAAGCAGGCTCCTCCAATCCTAAAACTAAGCAGTCAATCATTAGGAAGTGACTGGAGAGTTCCCATAGCAATATCTTATTAATCACTATAAAAATACTGTTGGATTTTTTTTAAAGGCCGTTTAACTGAATCAAGATTGATGCCTTTTTTGATAGCAAGAATTATGCCTGCAGCTTCTAAATAATTTTCCACTTCAAAAAGATTGGGATAATCATAAAACTCATTTGTCACTTTTAATGTATTTTGATTTTTTACAGAGATAATATTTAAACCTTTTTCAATCCCCGCTAGTACTGCTTCTCCACCTAGTGCCCCATTAGGTACAACAATAGATTCAATCTGATCAGGATGTAGTGAGATTGATTCATTTTTAGCTGGCAATTCAACAATGTCAGGTGCATTGCTTAACCCAATCAGTACTGATGGTAAAAAGGTATATCCTATTTCTTCTGCAGCTGCACGAGGATCTAAATTTTCATTCAATTCAATTGGATTTAAAGCAGGTGCGTGAGCACAGGGAACTTTTAAATATTTGCTAATTAAATGACTTATAACTGCTTCTACTCCAGAAATAGGATCAACCCCTTTCCCCTCTCGATAGATATTTGTTTCTTGAGAATCTGCATCATCTGGAAATTGTGCCACAATTGCTATTGCCGTAACTCCTTTTTCTATTAAACATTTTCCAGCATCAATTAGAGTATCAGGATTTTCAATTGTGCCACCACTGATTTTTGAAGAATCAGGATCAAAAACTATGTTCAATGGCTTTTTTGTAATCACATAAGAATCAATATTAATACCTAAAGTAGAAACACATGCATCAGCAACTTGTAAATGTCTCACTAATGTTTCTTTTTCAATGGCTGAATCAAAAATTATTCCAATTTTCTGTTGCTTTACCCTTTTTAAAGCGATTTCTCCTTTAGCAAGTCGGTCTAAACTATACCCCTCAACATAAAAAATATTTTTATCTTTTTCAGACAGAGTGCCGCCATTCATAACATTTGGATGAGTAATTAAACATCCACTTGCCGATGCTAATAATTTAGCGGTTGGAAGTGCATCTCCAGCAAAACCTCCTACTTCACAACCAATACCAGTTGGAACAATAAATATTGTTGGTGAATTTTCCATTATTAAAAATATTTCAATTTATATTTTTTAATTAGCTATGACAGCTTTAATTTTAAGTTTTTTTGTTCCATAAGAGTCAATAGAATTTTGAATATCAACAATTGACCATCGAATTAAAACACCTTTTTTTTCTAAATTTGCAATGATAAATTTCCTTAAATTTTTTAATTTTATTGAAACTGGCCAATCTAAATAATAATCAACTGAACTTAATTTCATTTTTGATATTTACCAAATTGATCATTATATAAATCATCTTCGACTTCTTTACCAATAAGAATATTTAAATCTGACTTAGGATATGCCACACATAAGAGTGCAAAGCCCTTTTCCCTTAAATCATCATTTAATCCCATAGCATCCTCTTGATCTAGAGATCCTTCCAATATCATGGATGCACAATCTGTACAAACTCCTGAACAACAACTACTTGGTAAATCTATTCCATTCATTTTTGCCGCTGAAATGATATCTTGATCATCAGAACATAAAAAACTAAAAGTCTTTTGCTCAAATTGAACTTTAATATTGTATTCAGGCATATCCCAAATCTAATTACTAAACTGCTGAACCTCCTACAACTTCTAATATTTCTTGAGTAATAGCTGCTTGTCTGGCTTTGTTATAGGTTAGATTCAAAGTACTTGCTAATTCTTTAGCATTATCACTTGCATTATTCATCGCGGTCATCCTGCAAGCGAGTTCTGAAGCTGCCGACTCTTGAAGAGCTCTTAGTACCTGATTCTGTAAATATAATGGTAATAAAGAATCTAATAGTTGATCAGGACTTTGTTCAAAAACAATATCTGATGGTAATTTCTCTGAATCACTTTTTGCAATATTTGATTTTTCAACAAGTAACTTACTATCTTTTGTAGTCAACCTAAAAATTTCATCGTTTTCCTCAGCAATTCCTTGAGGGTCAAGTGGCAATAGTGTTTGAACGACAGGCGCACAGCTAACTAAAGTAATGAATTTCGTGTAAATAATTTCCACCCTATCAGAATTTTCTGATAGAAATTCAGCTAAAATCTCATTTGTAACTCCTTCGGAGTCCCTGACTGTAGGTACCTGTTCTAGTTCTTTGAAAGTACTTTTAATTACATATCTATCCTTTCTATTTTGAAAATATCCAATAGCTTTCTTCCCTACCAAAATTAAACTGGGCTGATAACCTTTTTTGACTAATTCTGCGTATCTTATTTCTACCTTTTTTATAATATTTGTGTTGTAGCCACCGCATAAACCTCTATCCGCAGTTATACAAACCAAGGTGATACTCATTACTTCTCTCTTGGATAATAGAGGAGAGTCGACAGCCTCAAATTGTACTCTAGATTGAATATTTTCCAAGACTCGTGCAAGTTTATCTGCAAAAGGTCTACTTTTAAGAACTTGATCCTGAGCTCTCCTAACTTTTGCAGCTGCAACAAGTCTCATAGCCTCCGTTATTTTTCTTGTATTTTTAACAGAAACGATTCGATCTCTAATCTCTTTAAGATTTGCCATGGTATCTCCTAAATAAATTTAAACTGTGGCAAGCATTGATGATTTAACTTCATTTATCACCTCTTTTAATGTCGCTTCTAATTCATCATTTAATTTCTTTTCTTTAAGAATCTCTTCTATAAATTCCGCTTTATTTAACTTCAGGTATTCCCTTAGTTCAGTTGCAAATTTAGTAACATCTTCAACTGGAACCTCATCAATAAGGCCTTTAACTCCTGCATAAACAACTGCAACTTGTTCTGCAAGGTTCAGTGGAGAGAATTGAGGTTGCTTTAATAATTCTCTAAGTCTTTTGCCTCGTTCAAGTTGTTGCTGAGTTGCTTCATCAAGATCAGATGCAAATTGGGAAAAAGCAGCTAGTTCATCAAACTGTGCGAGTTCTAATTTTAAAGTTCCAGCAATTTTTTTAATTGCTTTTGTCTGAGCGGCTCCTCCAACACGGCTAACAGAAATACCAACATTAATAGCTGGTCTTAATCCTGAGTTAAATAAATCTGCACTCAAGAAAATTTGTCCATCTGTAATTGAAATAACATTAGTTGGGATGTAAGCCGAAACGTCCCCTGCCTGAGTTTCAATAATTGGAAGAGCTGTCATAGAACCCCCTCCCATAGCATCAGAAAGTTTTGCTGCTCTTTCTAACAATCTACTGTGTAAGTAGAAAACATCTCCTGGATAAGCCTCTCTTCCTGGTGGTCTTTTTAAAAGAAGAGACATTTGTCTATAAGCCTGAGCTTGTTTTGTTAGATCATCATAAATAACAAGTGTTGCTTTACCCTGGTACATAAAATGTTCAGCAATTGCTGCACCGGTATAAGGTGCTAAGTACTGTAAAGCAGCTGGTTCTGAAGCTCCTGCACTAACTACGACTGTATAATCTAGAGCTCCTCTCTCTCTTAAAACCTCTACGATATTAGCTACTGATGCTGACTTCTGACCTATAGCTACGTAAACACAAACTACGTCTTGACCTTTTTGGTTGATTATTGTGTCGATAGCAATCGCAGATTTTCCAGTTTGTCTATCACCAATAATTAATTCTCTTTGACCTCTTCCAACAGGAATCATTGCATCAATAGATGTGATACCTGTTTGCATTGGTTCATGCACTGATCTTCTCTTGATTATTCCTGGAGCCATTTCTTCAATCAATCTATTATCACTTGTTGGGATTTCCCCTTTCCCATCAATTGGTTGTCCAAGAGGATTAACAACTCTCCCCTGCATTGCTTCACCAACTGGAACAGATGCAATTTTACCTGTGGACTTAACGTTACTTCCTTCTTGGACACCAAGTGCCTCTCCCATTAAAACGGCTCCAACATTATCATCTTCAAGATTTAAAGCTATACCTTCGGTGCCATCCTCAAATTCCAATAATTCACCTGCCATGACCTGATCTAAGCCATATATTCTTGCAATGCCATCACCAATTTGCAGAACAGTTCCTACATTGCTAACACTTACAGATTGGTCATAATCAGTTATTTGTTGTTTTAAGATTGAACTGATTTCATCAGGGCGTATAGATACCATGGATTTAAGAATTTAAGGTTGATTGAAAAAGTTACTTGGAAAGAGATAAGCCAAGTTTTCTTATTTGTGAAGCAAGAGAAGCATCAATTACTTTTGATCCTACACTGGCGACGAAACCACCAATAAGAGATGGGTCGATTTTAGTTACAAGTTCTAATTTTTCTGTTCCAGCAATATTGATGATCTTTTTGGTAATTAAACCTTTCTGTTCATCAGTAAGCTCGACTGCAGAAGTAACAGTTGCCAATGCAATATTACTATTTTCTCGGTAAATCTCTAAAAACCTATCAAGAATTGAAGTAAGGATTCCAATTCTTTGCCTATCGGCCAATAATTTTAAGAAATTCAGTAAAGAAGAATTAATCTTATTTGAAAAAATTTCAACAATGATTTTCTTCTTAGAATCTGTCTCTAAAATGGGGGAGGATAGTGCCTTCTCCAATTCAGGGGAATCATTTATTAATTCCAAGAGTTGTTTAACCTCAGAAACCATCTCTTCAGTTTGCGAATTTTCATTCACAACTTGAAGTAATGCCTCTGCGTATGGAGTAGTAACTGAATTTAAAAGGGGCATTAGTTCACCTCAATATTGTTAATTGATTGAGTTACCAAATTTTCTTGTGTTGTTTTATCAAGTCGATTTGGGAGAGAATCTAAAGCTTTCTTAATTGCGAGTTCAACAGCTTCTTTTCGAAGTTGAGAAATTGCTCTGGATGCTTCAGAGCTCTCATCAGAGATTGCACTTTGTTTAATTCGTGCCATCTCCTCTATCGCTTTTTTCTCACTTTCCATTCTGATTGATTCAGATCTTTTAAGGGAATCTGCTTTTATTTGAGAAGCTTTTTCTTCCGCTGAAGATAAATCTTTCTTCGCCTTTTCTAAAGCTTTAGTTGCATTTAGGAGTCGATCTTCAGCATCTTTTAATTCAAGAAGGATTCCTTCTCTCCTTTTTTGAAGCATTTTGCCTAGGAAACCAGGCAAAAATTTATAAAGACCAAAAACTACTACAGCCCAATTAAGGATATTAGTTTCGAATAAATTGAAGTTCAATCCAAAACCTTCTGTAGCTAAAAGAGTTAAATTCATTTTTCTAGAATCAATCTATTAACAATAAGTTCGCTTAGATCATCAGCCTGTTTAGAAAGTTGATCACGAGCAGCATTCGTCTGGCTTTCAATTTCTAGTCTTGCTTTTTCTTTTGAAGCATTTGCTTCATTGTTGGCAAGGTCTAGTGCTTCTTTATAGAGCTTGTCAGACTCATTTTCAGCTTCGCTCACAATTCTTTGGGCTTCTGTACGAGCACTTTGAAGCTGGGTTAATAAATCAGCTTCTAATTTTTTAACCTCAGAAAGTTTATTTTTGGCCTCAATAATATTATTACTTACAAACTTTTCTCTTTTTTCTACGACATTGCCAACAGGCTTAAAAAAGAGAGAATTTAATATGTAAGTAAGCGCAACTACTTGTATCGCCATTAATGGCAAAGTGGCATTTATGTCAAATAATCCACCTTCTGTAGCACCAAAAAAATTAAAGGCCAACATATGATTCAGTTGAAGTTAAAAAAATTAAATTTAAATATTGCTAATAAGGATTAGAAGCAATATTAACTTTTAGGAAAAAGGATTCGCAAAAAGTAGTACCAAAGCCACAACTAATCCGTAAATTGTTAATGACTCCATGAAAGCGAAAGATAAAAGAAGAGTTCCTCTGATTTTACCTTCAGCTTCTGGTTGACGGGCAATACCCTCAACAGCACCTTGAGCTGCGTTACCTTGTCCAAGACCTGGGCCAATAGCACCTAGACCAACTGCTAAACCAGCAGCTACAACTGATGCAGCGGAAGTAATCGAATCCATAATTTTGAAATAAAGAGCTTAATACTTGTGATAATCTTTGTTGTCATACACGCTTGGACATCCTTTTTTAAGAATGGGTCTGATATTTTCAGACCTACGCGATTAGATATTTTGCCAGATTACAGACCCTTTGTAAAAGCGTCCGAATGTATTAGAAGACAGCTAATGATGTTCTTCAACAGCTTCTCCAATGTAGTAGGCCGCTAAAGTTGCGAAAATCAATGCCTGAATTGCACTAGTAAATAATCCTAGGAACATAACTGGTATTGGGAGAATTAGCGGAACTAAAAAAACTAGAACACCTACAACAAGTTCATCAGCCAAAATATTTCCAAATAGCCTAAAAGAGAGTGATAAAGGTTTAGTAAAGTCCTCTAGAATTTTGAAAGGAAGCATAATTGGAGTTGGGTGAACATAGTATTCGAAGTATCTCCAACCCTTATTGCTTAAACCTGCATAGAAATAAGAAAGTGAAACCAATAAAGCCAAGGCTATAGTTGTATTAATATCTGCAGTAGGGGCTCCTAATTCTCCACTTGGTAACTTGATCAATCTCCAAGGAATTAAAGCTCCGCCCCAATTACTAACAAAGACGAATAAAAATAAAGTGCCTATGAATGGCATCCAATCTCTATAAACTTTTTCACCTATTTGCGTCCTAGCAAGATCTCTTATGTAATCCCAAAGGAACTCAAGCAAGTTTTGAAGGCCTTTAGGATCATTTTCCATTTTTTTAGTTCCTAAGGAAATAAAAACTAATAAAGCTCCTAATAAAATCCAGGATGTTAAAAATACCTGCCCATGAAGTCTGATATTTCCAATTTGCCAATAAAGATGTTGACCAACTTCTAATGCTGCAAAATTTGTTAGCAAGGAATTAAAAAACATTTGTTTTGAATAAAAATTTACTTAAAAACGTGAAAAATAAAGAATTAGTGAAGGCTTATAAATGAAAAAACCTATCATTGCAGGAAAAATATCCAAAGATCCTAGCTTGCTCGCAAAAATAAAGAGGCAAACTGGAACTAATAGTTGCAATTTTGATACACCAGATGATTCTCTACCAAGTTTCCCTATACTTTTGGCAAGCAAACGTAGGTAAAAAATGCCAGCAATTGCACCTATAAAAATACTAAAACCAAAAGTAAATCCAAGAAAAATTCCAGTTATTGAAGCTAATAAAATAGAAACAATAAAAGTAATTCCAAAAATTGTTAGTTGCAATTTTGTGTATTCATCATTTTGAGAAAGCAAATTATCTATTTGATTGGCAATACCAGATTTACTTTCTTTGATGATCGAATTATTCAGCGATTGAGGAAATTGAACATTCTCTTTAGAAGGATGCTCAAGTTTTTTTCTATTTGAGTCCACTGATGTGAACATAGTTTAGAAACCCTCTCTAAATGGTTTGAAGTAAGTATATAAACTCACGGAATCTATCACGGAGAGGTACCTTTTAGCTAGTTTTTTTCTATAAAAAATTAATTCTTAAGATTTATCATGAATCTTTAGACCATTTTTTACTTTATTCTTCAAAAATTAAATTTATGAAACGTCATTTTTATTAATTCCATTAACACTTTAAAACGTTAATAAAAGACTTGGCAAAATCTCAATTAAACGTCTCAATAGTACATATACATCTAAAAAATTGGAGATAAGTCAAGAAAAAATAAAATATAAAAGAATTTCTAAAAGAAAAAAAACCTTTAGTATTAATTACAAAAAAAATCTAAGCAATTTAATAGAGTCTATTTTCCCCTTACCTTGGACGATATGGCCCTATGAGGCAAAAATCCTCGTTGTTCTCATTGGAATTTGGTCAATATTAGGAATATGCATTCTTGGATCAGCAAGTTGGTGGGTAGCTAGTAGGGAAATGGGAAATTGGGCTTACTTCCTAAAAAAACAAATTATTTGGACAATTCCAGGAATCAGTCTTTTTTATTTTGTCTTGAATACTAACATTAGAAATCTTTTAAAGTTTTCAAGGATTATTTTTTTTATTTTATTCTTTCTAATATTCCTTACCAATATTACTGGAATTACAGTTAACGGATCTTCACGATGGCTAGTACTGGGGAATTTACGTCTACAACCATCTGAATTAATTAAGCCTTTTCTAATTCTAGAAGCTTCTAACCTTTTCGCTCATTGGAATCTGATTAAGAATGATAAAAAATTAGTTTCAATATTCTCTTTTGGATTATTAATTTTATTAATACTAAAGCAACCTAATTTAAGCACTGCATCATTAACTGGAATTCTTTTTTGGGTAATGGGTTTATGTGGGGGCGTAAAACTAAGTTCTCTTTGCTCATTTGCCTCATTAGGATTTATTACTGGATGTATTAGTATTCTCAATAACGAATATCAAAAACTTAGAGTTACTTCATTTCTTAATCCTTGGGAAGATCAACAGGAAAGTGGATTTCAATTGGTTCAAAGTTTATTAGCTATTGGTTCAGGAGGTCTTTTCGGTCAAGGGTTTGGCTTATCTATACAAAAATTACAGTACCTACCTTTTATGTACACAGATTTTATTTTTGCCATTTTTGCTGAAGAATTTGGTTTTTTAGGGTGTACTTTATTCCTAGGTTTTCTAGCAGTTTTCTCCTATATAACTGTAAGAATTGCTCTAAAATGCAGGAACAACTATACAAAACTAGTTTCTATTGGATGTGGTGTATTGTTGATAGGTCAATCAATAATGCATATTGCTGTAGCAACAGGCTCTATGCCTACTACTGGCTTACCACTACCTTTTATTAGTTATGGTGGTAATTCATTAATCGCATCATTTTTTATTTCAGGGATGTTACTGAGATGTTCATTAGAATCTACAGGCTTCATAGGTATGATTAGTACACGGAAGACTCTTAATTAGTTAGAATTTATTAAATTTAATTCAAGCTATCGAATCATTTAATTTAGTTATTTCAGAATTATCTCAAAGGGGTAATCTGCTTATGCAGAATGGCCTTAATAATCCTGGCCCATTTACTATTTTTTTGGTTTTCAGCGCGGGACTTTTAACTAGTCTTGGCCCATGCTCATTATCATTATTACCAATCACTATTGCGTATATAGGAGGAACAGAGAAAAATAAATTTAAACTTATTAGTTTTTCAGGAGGAGTCGTTTTTTCACTCGTTGCGCTTGGCGCTGCCAGTGGATTTTTAGGTAAGATATATGGGCAAATTCCACCTTATTACACTTCGATCGTTGCCTTAATAGCAATAATAATGGGTTTAAATTTGCTAGGGATTATAAAGTTTCAGTTCCCGAATGGACCTGATTTAAAAATAATTGAAGATAAAATACCAACATTTATAGCACCTTTTGCCATTGGGACTACTTTTGGACTAGCTTCTTCTCCTTGCATTACTCCAGTTTTAGCAACTCTTCTGGCCTGGGTATCGCAAGCTAAAAATCCAACAATATCTATTATTTTTTTATTTTTCTTTGGGATAGGCCAAGTAACTCCATTAATCGTAGCAGGAGCTACTGCAGAAAATTTAAAACAATTTTTAGCGCTTAGAAAATTTAGTCAAATAATTCCGACTTTAAGTGGGATATTTTTAGTTTCCCTAGGGTTGTTAAATTTATTATCAAATTGGATTTAAATGATTATTTTTAAGAATCTAATATTAAAAATATCAAGTTTACGATTCGCCATATCACTGATAATCTTCATAGCTATTACAAGCGGCATAGGTACTTTTATACCTCAAGGTAGTAATAATAAATTTTATATTGATAATTTCGATAGTTCTCCCATTTTTGGATTTTTAGATGGAGAAAAAGTCTTAATACTTCAATTGGATCATATATATACAAGCTTTTGGTTTTTATTTACATTAATTCTTCTTTGCATTTCTCTAGCAGCTTGTAGTTTCAGGAGGCAAATCCCTTCATTAAAAGCTTCATTAAAATGGATTGAATACGAGAGCGAAAAAAAATTTAGCAAACTGCAACTTACTACAAGTCATCCAATCAATCAAGATGAAGAACATATATCAAAAGTTGATTTATTACTTAAAAAGAGAGGATGGAAAACATACAAATTTGATAGTCATATTTCTGCAAGAAGGGGTTTAATTGGAAAAATCGGTCCTTTAGTTGTACATATCGGATTAATAGTCTTACTTATTGGTTCAGCATATGGAAGTTTTACAAGTCAAACAAAAGAACAATATTTACTGCCTGGAGAAAGTTTGGATCTTATTAATGAGAGCGCAAACTCAAAAGCAAATGTAAAATTAGTGGATTTTTCTATAGAACGAGAAAGTGATGGTGTACCCAAACAATTTATTTCAAAATTAAATTTTTATTCTGAAGATCTAAATCTAAATGAAATAAAAACCAGCAAGGTTAATCACCCAATCAGGTTTAAAGGATTAACTATTTATCAAGCAGATTGGGCAATATCAAATGTTGTATTGGAAATAGATAATATCCTGTATCAATTACAATTAAAGGAAATTCCCGAAATCGGTAATCAAGTTTGGGGAGTTTTAATTGAATTAGGCTCAGAGACTAAAAAAAATTTCCTTTTAACTATAGATAATGAAAATGGTCCACTTAAAATTTCGAATATAGAAAATTTTTCTGGGATTAATCTCTATATCAATGACAATCCTTTAGAAGTTAATTCTTCAAGAGTTTCTTTGAAAAAAATAATTCCCAGCAGTGGTTTAATAATAAAAAATGATCCTTCTATACCATTTATTTACTTTTCTTTCATTTTAATAATTTTTGGAACAATAATAAGTCTTATACCAACTAACCAATTATGGATTCTTGTAAATAAAGAATCACAAAAGTTATCTATTGGAGGCCTTAGCAATAAAAATCTAGTTGGTTTTAAAAAAGAATTTTTTAAATTATCAGAAGAAATAAAAAATTTCTAATTTCTTTTCTGCCCACTAAAAATATCTAACTGCATAGAAACATTCCCTCTAGGGTTAAATGCAGCGTTTAAATGTATCCAGTGAGGTGAACCTTCATTCACTAAATCATCCATAATTCTATTTACAACTTCCTCATGTGATATTTTTATATCTCTAAAATTATTAATATAAAGCTTTAAAGACTTCAACTCATAGACTCTCAAATTAGGTTGATAAATAATATTTAGCTTTGCAAAATCTGGATAACCAGAAAAAGGGCACTTACATGTAAATTCAGGTAGCTGAATAGAAATTTCATAAATTCTTTTCTTGTTCGGATTATCGAAACAAATTATTTTTGATTCTTCAATAATTCTTTCACCATATAGCGGTCTCTGAGTCGAATCTTCTAATTTAGCTGTATTCATTTTTAGTAGAACTTTTTACTAAACCTATATAAAAACTATATATAAAGATAAAAATTCGCAAAAGTATCAATAAATCTAAGTATTACAATTGACTAAGTCAAAAGCTGTTAAATCTTATTTTTGTATCAGTTGTAACATTCATAATGTCAGCCAAAAGGGTTATATGTGTTTAGTTCAATGAAAAATTAATGGACATTTGTTTGATAACTATCGATAACAATCTAAATAAATCCCTTCAACCCAAAAGCGCATTTGGAATGTTATGGCTTCAAACACACTTTGAAAATGATCAGTGGAAAGCTTTGTCAAATAGTACAGTCATAATTTCTGAAGAAAATTCCCAACTTTTAATTGAGGACGCCACGAATGCAGGCCTTAATATTGAATGTTTTTCTGATATTTCAATGTTGGATGTTTTCCCAAAAAACAATTAAAATAGGAATGTTCAATCTTTAATCATGAAGAAAATTGAAGCAATCATACGTCCATTTAAGCTAGAGGATGTAAAAATTGCATTAGTAAACTCCGGTATTGTAGGAATGACAGTTAGTGAAGTAAGAGGTTTTGGAAGGCAAAAAGGACAAGTTGAGAGATATAGAGGTTCCGAATTTACTGTTGAATTCCTGCAAAAACTTAAAGTAGAAGTTGTGGTAGAAGATGAAAAGGTTAATTCAGTCATAGATGCAATTGCTGAAGCAGCAAAAACTGGAGAGATAGGTGACGGAAAAATATTCATCACATCAATTGATTCTGTTGTAAGAATTAGAACTGGCGACAAAGACGAAGAAGCTCTTTAATTCAAAGAGTTTCTTTTACTAAATTTTGTATATATTCACTATTAATCCTTTTATTTGATTGACTTCCTAGTGTCATCCAAGCTAAATATTCATGATTTCCAGCGGGGCCTACTAGAGGAGAAGCTATTAAATTCTTTATATTCCATTGGAAATTCTTAGCAGCATAAATAACAGACTCTATTGCCTCAGTATGGAAACTAGGATTGCGAACAACACCCCCTTTACTGACTTTATCTTTACCTACCTCAAATTGGGGTTTAATCAAAAATATTCCCTCAATACAATCACCTTCCAATAAATTGCCAATAGATTTAAAAACTAACTTTAATGAAATAAATGACAAATCAGCAACCACAAAATTTGGTAACTCATTATTTCTAGATAAAAGATCATTAGGTTTTAAATTTCGAATATTAGTTCGTTCAAAAAGTATGACTTTTGGATTATTTCTAATCTTCCATGCAGTCTGCCCATAACCAACATCTATCCCATAAACTAACTTTGCTCCTTGTTGTAATAAGCAATCAGTAAATCCCCCAGTAGAGATTCCTGCGTCAATACATATTTTATCTTTTACTTTAATTTCAAGTTTATTAAATGCCTCCAATAATTTTTCGCCGCCCCTTGATACAAACATAGGTTCGGAATCAATAAAAAATTCAGATCCAATTAATACTTGTTGTCCAGGTTTATCCCATACTTTTCCATTGATATCTCTAACCTTGCCCGCAAGAATTAAACCTTGGGCTTTTTGACGAGTTTCACATAAACCACTTTTAAGAAGATAAAGGTCTAATCTGCTTTTTTTAATCATCTATTAATCAATAAAAAAAGACTGAATAATGAACTTTTAGAAGATTAAGATCCAAATTCTTTAATTCATTCCAATTTTAAATAAGAACTAAAAAATTACCCATTATTAACGAAAGGAATAATGTAATAAATGCGAACATTTTTATATTTAAGCTTTCTTAATTAGCCAGGAAAATGTTACATAAGAAAATAATAGCCATGGAAATATCTTCAATGGCAAGTACATCTTTAAGGTATAGAGCAATAATTCGATTTTGGTTATAAAGTTTAAATTGATAATTAATAAAAATTGTGATCGAGCGTTACACATTACCCGAAATGGGGAAAATCTGGACTGATAGCGCAAAATTCCAGAGTTGGCTTAAGGTTGAAATAGCTGCATGTGAAGCAAATTTTACCCTAGGAAAAATTCCTGAGAATGCCATGAATGAGATACGTTCAAATGCAAAGTTTGATGAATCTAGAATTACAGAAATTGAGAAAGAAGTTAAACATGATGTCATAGCATTTCTTACAAGCGTCAATGAATTTGTAGGAGATTCTGGAAGATATATACATGTTGGTATGACCAGTAGTGATGTACTTGATACTGGCTTATCTCTTCAGTTAAAAGATTCTTGCAAATTGTTATTAGAAGAAATTGAGAACCTAGAAAATGCAGTCAGATTATTAGCGAGGAAGCATAAAAATACCTTAATGATTGGCAGATCTCATGCAATTCATGGAGAGCCAATCTCTTTCGGTTTTAAACTTGCTGGATGGTTAGCAGAAATAATAAGGAACAAAAAAAGAATGTTAACACTGAAAGAATCTGTAGCTATTGGACAAATAAGTGGTGCAATGGGAACTTACGCTAATACGAATCCCAAAGTAGAACAAATAACGTGTGATTTACTCGGCTTAAAGCCAGATACAGCAAGTACGCAGGTCATATCGAGAGACAGGCATGCAGAATATGTTCAAACTATTGCACTAGTTGGCGCTTCTCTTGATAGATTCGCAACTGAAATAAGAAATTTACAAAGAACTGATGTTTTAGAAGTTGAGGAGGGCTTTACAAAAGGGCAAAAAGGAAGTTCTGCCATGCCTCATAAAAGAAATCCTATTCGAAGTGAAAGAGTAAGCGGTTTAGCAAGAATTTTGAGGAGTTACGTCTTAACAGCACTGGAAAATGTTCCACTTTGGCACGAAAGAGATATAAGCCATAGTTCAAATGAACGTATCATGTTACCTGACGTATCAATCTGTTTACATTTTATGCTCAGGGAAATGAAAGATATAATAAGCAATTTGGAAGTTTATCCAAAAAATATGCTCAAAAATTTAAATATATATGGTGGTGTAATCTTTAGTCAGAAAGTTTTACTTTTGCTTGTAGAGAAAGGGTTGTCTAGAGAAAAGGCTTATAGCTTAGTACAAAAAAATGCGCATCATGCGTGGAATTCCGAAAATGGGAATTTCAAACAAAATATAGAGAGAGATAATGAAATAATGGATTTTATCGATCAAAGTGACTTAGAAGAATGTTTTAATCCTTCAATTCATCTCAATAATTTAAGTGTAATATGGGAGAAGTTAGGTATCTAGGATTACTGAAAACCTTATCTAAGTTAAACCAGTGTTTTCAGAGGAATAATGACAAAAAACTTTAGGATTGAAAAAGATAGTATTGGAACGATAGAGGTTCCCATTGAAGCTTTGTGGGGCGCTCAAACACAAAGATCGATAAAAAATTTTTCTATTGGAGAAGAATTAATTCCAATTGAATTAATTTATTCACTCACCCTCATAAAAAAAGCTGCTTCAATCGCTAATTTCAATTTAGGGTTAATAGATAAAAGAAAAAAAGATTTGATTGTAGAAGCATGTACAGAAATACTTGATGGGCTTCATGATTCACAGTTTCCCTTAAAGGTTTGGCAAACAGGAAGTGGCACGCAAACAAATATGAATGTTAATGAGGTAATTTCAAATATTGCAGCATTAAAAACAAATTCAGACCTTGGTAGTCATAAACCAATTCATCCTAATGATGATGTAAATAAATCTCAGTCAACTAATGATACTTTTCCCGCTGCTATTCAAATATCAGTTGTTAATGAAATAATCAAAAATTTAGTTCCAACGATACGAGAACTTACTAAGATCCTTGATAAAAAAAGTGAACAATGGAAAGACCTCATAAAGATAGGAAGAACCCATTTTCAAGATGCAGTGCCCCTTACTTTTGGACAAGAAATATCAGGATGGTCAGAGCAACTTAAAGATGCTGAAAATGCAATTATTATAAGTCTTAATGAATTGTATTTTTTACCTTTGGGAGGAACTGCAGTTGGAACAGGGATTAATTGCCCAGAAGGATTTTGTGAAGAGTCTATAAAATCAATTTCCCATGATACTAATCTAATGTTCTATAAATCAAAAAATAATTTTTCTATCATGGCCTCGCATGATCGTTTAGCTCAAGTAATGAGTCAGATAAAAATATTAGCAGGAGCATTATTTAAAATTTCTAATGATATAAAAATTCTATCTTCTGGTCCAAGATCAGGAATATATGAACTAATTATTCCTCAAAATGAACCTGGAAGTTCTATCATGCCGGGTAAAGTTAATCCAACTCAATGCGAAGCCTTGTCAATGGTTTGCACTCAGATAATGGGTCTTGAATATGCAGTCTCGATGGCAAATTCTAGCGGTACTTTACAGATGAACGAATATAAGCCTCTTATTGGATTTAATATTCTCACAAGTTTAAAATTACTTAAAAATGTTATAGAAAACTTCAGAATAAATTTAGTTGATGGAATGGAACCTAATCAAAAGAAAATGAAGATAAATTTAGAAAATTCACTAATGTTGGTTACAGCCATAGTGCCAAAAGTTGGTTATGAAAAAGCAGCTAAAATTGCAAACCTTGCCTTCAAAGAATCATTAAATTTAAAAGAGGCAACACTTAAATTAGGTTTTTTAGACGAAGATGAATTTGATGAAGCAATGAATATCAATTCAATGATTTGATGAAAAAAATTTAAGAATTATTGTCAATTCTTTTTGTTGCAGGATTAATATCTTCAGAGACTTTTATAAGATCATTAGATTCAGAAACAGGAAAACGATTAATAGCTTTTAATGCTAGCTTTGCTTTGCTTTTTAATTTATTACTAACACCAATACAGTATTGCACTTGAGAAAGGACATCAATTGATCTTCTAATAATCCTAACTACATCACCTTCATCTAATGATGTATTAAAAACCAAATCTTTCCATTTTTTTCCTTTTGCCCATTCAGAAATAATTCCAGTCAACTCTGTTGCTAAATAGATAGGAATTTCAATATGAAACTTATTTTGTTGAAAAGAGACTAATTTTCTTAAACCATCTAATTCATTAAAAACATCTATTACCTTTAAAGAAGGCTTGAAATTACACCAAAGATTAGGCCTCCTTACATCAACACATATAGCTTGAATAATTGCAGCTAACTCAGACGGATCTAAATCATCTAAATAACCACTAACTAAAACAAGACCAATCCATAATTCATTTTCACTTCTTATTGCACCCACTGTTTGTCCGACTTCTGTCAATTCCAAATCATTTAAACAACCAAAATGGTTCAAAATTTGTATCAAATCGGTAAAAGTTCTCCAGTTATGATTTTCTTTATCCTCAAGAAGTTTTTTTCTAATATTTATTTCTTGTTCAACATCAATAATTCTTTTCCTATATTTCTTTAATTTCTTGGAGTCTCCAAATCTGTGTGCAGGATGATCAGTAACTGTTTCTTCTAAATTATAGATTTGTTGCTGTTGTGCCAAAACTTCCGATGTCAAATCATATTGTGGAGTTTGTAAATCATTTTCTTTAGAAACTTCAAAAATTCGATCCGCATAACTCTGCGACATATCATCTCCCCTAAATACCTCTCCAGAAAAATACATCTTTGGCACTTCAAGTCCTAAAACATCAATTGCATCCAAATCATTAAAAATACTTACTATGTATGAGGGTTTTATAAGAATAAATAAATTATCAATTGTCAAGCACAATAAACTCTTAATTTTTTGAGATTCATATATTTTCTTACAAATTAATCCTGGAACAATTTTTCTTTTCATTTGAGGAGCTTTGATTGAAATTAAGCTTCCATCTTTAATATATGGGAGTGCATTAGTTATCTCTTCTGATAATTTTTCCGCTGATTGTTTTTCTAAAATTTTCAAGAGTCTTCTCTCTTCTTTAAGACGATTTCTTAACTTTTCGTATGCATCAAAATCTTTCCATGAAACGTTAGATGTAATTTTTTTTAATTCAATTAAATCCTTATCTAAATTATCAAGAATTATATTCTCACCTGATGATTCACCTAAATATAAAAAACTACCAAAACTTCTTTTAATTAATTCTTTACACTTCTCTAACGTATAACTTTGTAAAAGGTTAAGTACCATTCCATAGCTAGGAGTGAATTGACTTTCTAAAGAATTTGGTTTGCTAATAGCCAGTGCACTTGCTTCTTTGGCACCTTCGAATCTTGTTTGTAATGTAACAACATATCCCTTGGTATCTTTTCCTCTTCTTCCAGCTCTTCCTGACATTTGCAAAAATTCACTGCTAGATAATAGTCTATGCCCATCTTCTGTCCTTTTTGATAAAGAAGAAATAACAGTTGTTCTTGCTGGCATATTTATTCCTGCAGCTAGAGTTTCAGTTGCAAAAACAACTTTTATTAAACCTTGCTGAAATAATTCCTCAACCAATTCTTTCCATGCAGGCAATAATCCAGCATGATGAGATGCAATGCCGCGTTTTAATGCCTCGCATTGAGATTTATCTTTAATTGCTTCCTGATTATTTTTAAGATAAACATCTAATTTTTGGGATATCATACTTGCTTCTGAATAACTTACTAAAGTTAAATCTTTTATGTTCTCAATTGCCTTGTCACATCCTCTTCTACTAAAAATAAAATAAATAGCTGGCAACATATTTCGTTCAGCTAGTTTCGAGATCACAAAGCCAATTGAGGGAGACTTTGGTTGCATTATCCTACCTACTTTTCCTCTTGTTTTCTGCCCTTTAGGAGCTCTCCAAATCTTACAGTTTGGATGAATTCCATTACCCTTATTATTTAAAAGTGGATGGAGGCCCTTAACACTACAAAAAATAAAATCAAGTGGGACTGGTCTCTTATCACTATTAATTAGTACTGTGGGCCCATGAACTTTTTCTATCCAATTTCGTAATTGATCTGCATTAGCTATTGTTGCTGATAAAGCAATTATTTGAGTTCTACTAGGGCAATGGATTATAGTTTCTTCCCAAACTGTGCCTCTTTGGGGGTCATTCATATAATGACATTCATCAAGAATAACAGATTCTAAATTTTCTAAGGGATCATCAAATTCATCAAATTCGCCATAAAGCATGTTCCTAAAAATCTCAGTCGTCATGACTAAGATTGGTGCTTCTTTATTTATGCTTATATCTCCAGTTAAAAGACCAACTTTATTATCACCATATTGATTAGCAAAATCTCTAAACTTTTGGTTTGACAGGGCCTTTAAAGGCGTTGTATAAAAAACTCTGCTGTCATGAGATAACCCTCTATATATAGCAAATTCACCTATCAATGTTTTACCCGAACCTGTTGGTGCCGTTAAAACAACAGAATTTCCGCTATTAATAGCTCGTATTGCTTCTAATTGGAAATCATCTAGCGGAAACGGAAAATATTCCTCTAAATTAAGCAATAATTGTGATTGAAGAGAGGATGAGTTAACTTCTTAATATATGATCTATATAGATATTAATAAACAAAAAATACCTTGCAAACTTTAATAGTAAATCTAAATCTTTTTAATTAAATCCTCTATATTTTATTTTACCAAAATGAAAAAAGTAAAAATTCCAAAAAATAGAATCCGTAAATTAAAAACATTTTCTTTGGGTAAAAAATCATACGAACTTCTGAGTTTAAATTCGCAAAATAAAAAACTTATAGACTTATGCAGTAATGATTATTTTGGATTAAGTAGGGACAAGGATTTAATAAAAGCTGCTTACGAAATAAGCTTGTTAGAAGGTATTGGTTCAGGAAGCTCTAGGTTTATTACAGGTTCAAGACCAATACATAAATTATTAGAAACAGAACTTGCCAAGTGGCTTGATCAACAAAAAGTGTTACTTTTCCCAAGCGGATTTCAAGCAAATATAGCCGCCATCCAGGCTTTAGCAAACAGAAATAGTATCGTAATAGCAGATAAATTGATCCATAACTCTTTGTTGGTTGGAGTAAAAGCTGCTCAAGCAAAACTGGTTCGATTTTCGCACAATAATTTAAAAGATTTAGAAGATAAAATTATTAGATATAACTCTACAAAAAATTCTATTTTAGTTGTTGTTGAATCTCTTTATAGCATGGAGGGATCAATTGCTCCGCTCAGCGAAATAACGGAAATTTGCAAAAAAAATAGTGTTCAATTATTAGTTGACGAGGCTCATGCAATTGGAATCTTGGGCCATGAAGGCAGGGGGTTAAGTTTTAATTGTCGTTCAGATATAACTATGATTACTGGAACTTTTGGAAAAGCATTTGGAAGCGGTGGAGCTTTTCTAGCTTCCAATTCTGAAATTGGCGAATATCTTATCCAAACAAGTGGTGCATTTAGATATACAACCGCACTTGCGCCATCTTTAGCCGCTGGGGCGCTAGAAGGTTTAAAAAAAATTTTAGAAAATAAAGAATGGGGCAATGATTTATTATCGTCTGCGAATGTATGGAAAGATGAAATTATTAAAAATATAAGTTTTCCAGTTCAGGGAGATTCTCACATTTTGTCAATTATTATTGGCCAAGAAGAAAAGGCAATTTATCTACAAAAATATCTCGAAGAAAATGGGTTTTTAGCAATTGCGATAAGACCTCCAACTGTTCCAGTGGGGCAATCAAGAATCAGAATAACAATACGAAGAAACTTAGATTTTAATTTGCTAAATAATTTCATTGCAGTATTAAAAGAGTTTAAATGAAACAAATTATTACTCAACATGGTTGGGGACTAAATAAATATTTCTGGGATGATTATAAAGTTGATTTTTTAAAAAATGATTGGCATTGGCAAGATAATGAAAGGGGCTATTTTTCGACAAATAATTATCAATCAAAATGGATTAAAAGCGAATCTAAAAAAGAAATCAGAATGACTTTATGCCATTCATTTGGTTTTCATTTAATGCAAAAAAAAATTTTAAAAGAAGCAACTCATATTGTTCTTATAAATTCTTTTAATAATTTTCTTCCTTCAAGTAATAAGAGAAACCTAATTTTGAGGTCTCTGAAAAGAATGGAAACAAAAATCATAAAAGATGCACATAAGGATATGTTGAAAGAATTTATAAATAGATCATTTATGCCAAATCATATGAATAATCGTTTTAAAAATATCTTTTATAAAAGTCTAGAGAGTTTAAATAAAACTCTTCTTTTAAGTGATTTAAAACAACTTTACATCAATAGAGATTTTCCAGTATTTTTAAGAAAAGATTGCAAAATTATTTTTATAAAATCAGAAAATGATTTGATTCTTGACAACGAATCAAATAATAACTTTTTAGATTCCTTAAATAAAACACTTGATAGGAAGCCAATTTTAATTAAATTAGCTCAACAAGGTCATTGCTTGAATAATTTAAATTTATACGAGATCTTACTTAATACACTTAATGATTGAAATGGATAGTAAAAAGTGGAATGAGAAAATAAAAAATAATTTCAATGATGCCGCATATCGGTATTTAGAGCATTCAAATATTCAAAAATTTTTTTCAAAAAAGATTGTTCAATTCATTAAAGAATTAAATCCCCAAAAAAACGGTGAATGGATAGATCTAGGATCAGGTCCAGGACTATTAGCAGATGAAATAGAAAAAAAATTTTCTTCCCAAAAAGTATCCAGAATTGATTTCAGCAAGAAAATGCTTCTTGAGAATAAATCATCTAGAAAAAAAATTTTATGGGATTTAAATAATGATTTACCTCCTGAAATAAATAACTGTTCTCTATTAACATCTAACTTTTGCATACATTGGTTAAACAACCCAGAAAAGATAATAAAAAATTGGTTTAGCAAATTAACACCTGGTGGTTTTTTAATCATTTCATATCCAACAAAAGATTGTTTTCCTGAATGGAAAGATACTTGTAAAAAAATTGATATTGAATATAGTGGTCTTAATTTCCTTTGCTCTAAAGAATTATTAAAAGATTTCAAATCAACTGAAATACATTATTCAGAACAGTTTAATTATCTTGAAAATTTTGAAGATATATATAAGCTTTTTAGAAGCATAAAAAATGTAGGAGCACAATCAACAAATTGTAAACGCAAAACAGTGAAAGAGTTAAAGGAAATCCAAAAGTTTTGGCCAAAGAATTACAATAATACAGTGAACCTTTCATGGCAAATTGAGATTCAAATCATAAAGAAATTATGAGTAGTCACAAAAATATTTTCAAATTTATAATTTGTGGAACAGATACTGATATTGGGAAAACTTTAATAAGCTCTTTTTTCGTTAAAGGATTAAATTCCTTTTATTGGAAGCCTATTCAGAGTGGTATTGAATCTCAAACTGATAGTCAAACAGTTGAAAAACTTTCACAAGTAAGTAAAGAGAAAATAATTAAAGAAGCTTATGTCTTTACAAAACCTCTATCTCCTCATTGGGCCGCTGAAATAGATCAAAAAACTATTAACTTTGACATGTTGAGATTGCCAAAAGTAAAAGGCTCGTTAATTATAGAAACTGCAGGTGGATTAATGGTTCCAATAACACGCAATTTTTTACAAATAGATCAAATAAAACAATGGAATCTTCCGGTAATACTTGTATGTAAGAGCTCACTTGGCACTCTTAACCATACCCTGCTTAGTATTGAGGCTTTAAAACGAAGAAATATTGATATTTTAGGTTTAGTAGTCAATGGCGAAAAACACCTAGATAATCCAAAAACTCTAGTTGATTTTAGTGGTATTCCTTTAATTGCTGAATTTCCTTATATCAAAAAAATGGACTCAAATAATTTAGATATACTATGGAAAGAACTTGAAATTAAAAATAAGTTGATCTCACTTTTAAACTCAAAAATAAGTTAAATGAAATCTTTGGATTCAAACACTCCAAATCAAGATTGGCACCCAAATATTTGGCCACCTTTTACACAAATCAATAACAGCAAACCGCAAATAGAAGTAACTCATGGTAAAGATGCCCTCCTATTTACTAAAAATCCTAAAAAAGAGCTAATAGATGCAATTAGTAGTTGGTGGGTAACTCTTCATGGTCATAGTAACGAATATATTGCGGATGCCATTTTCAATCAATCAAAAAAACTTGAGCAAGTTATATTTGCTGATTTTTTACATCCACAGGCAAAAAAATTGGCGGAAAGACTTAGTGAATTAACAAAACTAGAAAGATTATTCTTTTCTGATAACGGTTCTACTGCAGTAGAAGTCGCTTTAAAAATAGCCTTCCAATCATGGCAAAATAGAGGAGAGACAAGAACTCAAATAGTAGCTTTTGAGGGCGCCTATCATGGCGATACATTTGGAGCAATGGCTTTAGGAGAGAGAAATATTTTTAATGAGAATTTCGACAATCTTATGTTCCCAGTTAGGAGAGTCCCTTGGCCTTCAACTTGGATGAACGATGAAGAAGTAGAAAATAAAGAAAATGAGGCGATCCAAAAATTAGAAACTCTACTTAAAACTCCCACAGTTGCAGTAATCCTTGAGCCACTTGTTCAAGGAGCAGGAGGAATGAATATGGTTAGGCCTCAGTTTATAAAAAAAGTTTCAGAAATTATAAAAAATAATAATTCTTTGTTAATTGTTGATGAAGTTTTGACTGGGTTTGGAAGATGTGGAAGTCTTTTTGCGTTTCAAAAGGCAAAAATCGTTCCTGATTTAATAAGTATTTCAAAAGGCTTAACAGGTGGATTTTTACCAATGGGAATAACTTTATGTAAAGAAGAAATTTTTCAATCCTTTATTGATGATTCCCCAAGAAAAACTTTTTGGCATGGACATAGTTTTACTGCGAATCCTTTAGGTTGTGCTGCGGCAAATGCTAGCCTTGATTTATTAGAAAAAGAACCAAACAAATACCTTTCATTTGAAGAAAAACATTTATCTCACTTAATCAAATTTAAAAACTTACCTTATATAAAAAAAATAAGGTTATCCGGCACAATTGCTGCCTTCGATTTAGATATTGGGAACAAAAAAGGTTATTTCAATAATATTGGGAAAGAGATAAAGAGTCTTGCAATGGAGAAAGGTTTATTTATTAGACCTCTCGGTAATGTTATTTATCTCTTGCCACCTCTCTGTATAACCGATGATCAATTAGAAAAAAGTTACTGGATAATAAGGCAAATCTTAGAAAATCTTTAGAAAGAAATTTAAGGTCCCTGCAGTATTGCATTTTCCACATCTTCTCTATTAATGCAATAGGAAAAAAGTCTTTTAGTTTCTTGTCCTTCACTTTCCCATATAACACTTAAATCTTCTTGTTCAAAAATAATAGTTGCATTCCAATTTGAAAGTAACAGATACCATTTAGATGGATTATTAATATCCTTCACAGCACCTAAATCAGTTAACCACAATTCCAATGATTGTAGTGAATTTTGATTGATAGGTTTTTTAGAGGGATTCACAGACTTTTTAAAAAAATTATTTAATTAGCCAAAGCGGTATTGTCTCTAATTCTTTTCCAGTAAAAGAAGCAATAAAAATTGAACAAATTAAACTTATAGAAATGATGATAATTAAAAGAAACAACGAAAACAATTCTCCATTCGAAAAAGGTCTTCTATTTCCTAATAAGTTTTGATTATTAGAATCGATTACTAAATTATTTAAAATGTTATTATTATTTGTTTTTCTAGAGTTTTCTTTTAGTTTTTCATCATATATTTTCCTTAAATTACTATTATTTAAATGTTCATAAGCTTCAAGAACTTCTTGAAATTTACTTTTAGCAACGTCTATTTCTAATGAAGTTGTATCTGGATGCAACTCAATAGAAAGTTTACAAAATGCCTTCCTTAATTCATGATTGGATGCATTTGCATTTACACCTAAAATTTTGTAATAGGAAGTTTCTCCTTTCAAAATAATCTTTTATTAATATTGTAATTCTAATAAATTTTTACTAAATAGAATGTATTTAATGGATGGTTAAAATTCATATTTATAACGAAATGAAAAAACAAAACATTCCAGAAGAAATTCTTTCCTTAATAACTGAAGAAGAAATAAATTTATTTCAAGAGTTACAAATTAAAATTAAAGAATTAAATAATAAAACCAATCTCACAAGATTAACTGATGGTGATGATTATTGGGTATCTCAAGTTTTTGATAGCATTTGGCCATTCAAAGCTTTCACGAATATTAATTTTGATAATAAAAAATTTTTAGATATTGGATCAGGCTGTGGCTTCCCAGGATTAGCTTATGCCATAACGCATCCTAATTCTGAGATATACCTAATTGATTCTTTGAAAAAGAAAACAGATGCAATAAAAATTTTAGTTGAACAGATCAATTTCAAAAACAATATTCATATAATCAATGAACGTATTGAGAACTTTGCCCACCAATCGTCAATGAGAAATAATTTTAATATTGCAACAACTAGAGCAGTTAGTAATCCATCAACAGTTTCAGAGTATATACTACCAATGTTAACAAAAGAAGGGTTTGGAGTTTTATATTGTGGCAAATGGACGAATGAAGAAAGCAAAAATCTAGATAAAACTTTAGAAATTTTAGAAGGGAAAGTTAAAGATAAAAAAGAAATACTATTACCAAGAAATAAAGGCACCCGAAATATAATTCTTATTCAACAAAAAAGATTATGCCCTGAAATTTACCCAAGAAAAGTTGGCAAACCTGAAAAATATCCATTATGAAATTATTCTTTTGATAATCTTTTAGCATTCTTATCTCCAAACTTTTCTTTTAAATTTCTCAATTTTCTTATAACTTTTTTTGGATTTATATGACCTTCTAATACTTTGAATAATTGTCCTTCAGAAACATCTACATCTAGTAAATTTGCATTAAATCCTGGGAACCAGTGGCTTCCATTACCAAGCAATTGATATCTTGCTCTTGCATATCCTTCCATACCCAACCAATCAATTAAATTTGAAAGCCAAAGCAGAACAGGAATATTAATATTTCCCGGCGTATTTTCCCAACTTGGTAAATTTCTATTCCAATTTTGATGCCACTCTAGACCTAAGCAATTAATTGATTCCTGCCTTAATTTGTTAATTATCTTAGGCACATACTTCTCAGATTCTGATAACAACGAGACAGCTTCTAAATGTAGGGCGAAATCTGTCTCTTTTGCAATACCCACACTCAAAGTATGGACATTTTGATTTCTTAAGCAAAAAAGATCATTAAAAACTATAGGATGAAGTGGTTTACAAAATTCCAACATTTTTCTTGAAGGAGTATGAAGGTGTCCCCCTTTATCAGTGGGACTTATTATGAAAACCCCAAGATCATGCTTATTGGCTAAATTAATAACATTTATATTTTCCTGATTAATAAAATACCAATGCAAATTTACATAATCAAATAAGTTTGTTGATATGGCCTTTTCAATAAGTGAAGATTTCCCATGGGTTGAAAATCCAATAGATCCAATTAAATTTTCTTTTTGAAAATTCCTCAAAATATCAATGCAACCTCCATCTCTAATAGCCTGATGTAAATGTTCAGCTGTATTAATACCATGTATTGCTAACAAATCAATTTTTTTAACTTGCAATTTTTCAATACTAGATAATACATCTCGCTCAAAAATTTCCGGATCACTATTTGGTGGAATCTTTGTTTGAATTATATTTGGGATTTTCTTAGTATTCTTAAAACACATCCCTAGTTGCACCTCAGAAGTTCCGTAGTACTTGGCGGTTTCCACATGACTTAAGCCATATTGTGTTGCGAGATCTAATATATTTTCTACTTTATTTTGTTCTTCGTATGAAACCTTAGAAAAATCTAATTGATCCCAACTTTTTTGAAATCTCATACCACCTAAAGATAAAACAGGAATCTTCAGATTGGTTCTACCAAATCTACGATATTGCATCTTTTTAAAATTAGTGCTTATTCATTCTCGGTGGCTTTCCAAATGTTTGAAACATATCCCTATCGAGACTATTCTCTAAATCATCCAATTCTTCAAATTTGACCCAATGAATACAATCAACAGGGCATGTATCTATTGCTTCTTGTATGACATCAGAACTATCTCCATCTTGCCTAATAGCTCGACTTCTACCATGAAATTCATCAACAGTGAAAGTGTTCGAAGCGACGTGAACACAGTACTGACAACCAATACACTTAGATTCATCAACCCACACAGCTTTTTCGGCTAACTGACCACCTAAAACGGGTTCCCAGCCTGTAATCTCAATATTTTGTTCAGTATTATGAAATGGATCCGTAAAATCCATATCTTGACATTAGTTTTCCCACTTGGTTAAGACCAATTCAATAGAACCATCATTTTTATTTTTTTGTTCTACGATTTGATATCCATCTTCTTGCGTTTTAGAAATGATTGTCTGGTAAGCATACATTTGTGTAACTTTTGAGATAAATCTTTCTACTGGAATTTCAAATTTCCATAGATCAAGGTCAGTAACTAATTCATATGAATTCGAGTTATTATCCCATTTAAATCCAACTTGGGTATCACCAGGTAAAATCATACTTATATCAACGGCTGTGAATTGACCTTTATACCCTTTTACAAACTTTTCTTCTTGATTAATACTATAACCGAAATGATTTAAAGCCTTAATTAATGGCTCTGCTTTTTTAAGCTGGGTTTTAATCGTACTAAAATGTGACATTAGATTCGTTATTTAATTGTGTTGAGTTTTCGTTATGATTAGAGATGAAAGCACCAGATGTTTTATTCTTAACTGTTACTTCACCCAGAGCGTCTTCAAGATTTTTTGTAGCTTCATTACATGAGTTACCTGTAAATCCCTCAACAGTCTCTTCGACTCTACCGTCTTGATGAATTTTGAATCTTAATGTTTTTTGAGGCATTAAATTCAAGTACTAAGTACTTTTACTTTATATAGAATAACGAAAATTTTTTGTTTCAGTTGGTACAAGTTAATTAATTTTAATTTTTATATTGAATATCTGATAATTTAATTTTTTAGATAGCTTCTGGTATGAAAAATTAAATTATTTAGTTATAAAAACCTTGCATCCCCATTGAATCCAAAGCAGTTTTTGCTTCTTCCATAACTGAGGGTTCTTTATCGAAAAGAGCTATCTTAGTGCATTCATCAACGAAACTTTCTTGGAATGTATTATCTAATTTTTCGTACAATCTACACAATGACCAGATGCAATTACTTCTTACACCCGGTTCATTATCTATTTTTAAACTTATTAAAAGTTGTTCAGCTGCCAATTGAGCATTATTCAAAGAAACATTTCCGATTTCAGCTAGAGAACTAGACGACCATAATCTAACTGCGGCTACATCGTTCTTCAAAGCATTTATTAATGGCTCCAAAACGATTTGATTATCATAATTAGCTAAGCTCCAAGCTGTCGCTCTTCTAACATAAGCATTATCGTCAGTCTCCAAAAGACTAACAAGTTTCTCGACTGCGCTAGGACATGGATTACGACCTAAAGCATATACAACACTCATTCTTTCAACAGGACAAGGTTGATCGAGTAATGGTAACAAAAGGGGGAAAGATCTTGAATCTCTATATTCACAAAATATTCTTAATCCCTGTATTCTCTCTTCTCTGTTACCTTTTAGCATTTTCAATGCTTCATTGCACTCCTGAGTTATGTTTAAACCTTTTGGAAAAGAATCGTTATCAATTTGTTCTAAAGGATCTATTTCAATTTCTAAGGCCAATTCTTTCGCTAAAACATCTGGATCAACAGCGATATCTACCAAACTTTCTTTATTAGGATCCCTATTTTTTGTCATTTTGAAAAACTAAAAATATTAATTTATGGGGGCAGGAGACATCATATCTCCTGGCAACCAAATTCTTGCACTAACAGCAAAAAAGGCAATCCCAAAGAGTGAAACGATAGCGAAAGGTAAAATTTTTGTCTTAATAAAACCCAAGGATTTAAGATTGATTAACACAATAATAACCTCTTTAAGAGACTTTTTAAAAATTTTTATTAGATAATATTATTTATTTTTTGAATTTTGTCTTAGCTGACCGCATGCAGCATTTTTATCTAGACCTCTGCTTTTTCTAATGCTTACGGCTATACCATTGTTTACAAGTCTAGATTGAAATAATTGGAGATTTTTTAAAGAGGTTCGTTGAAATTCAACCTCGTCAATTTGGTTATACTGTATTAAATTTACGTGACATTGAAACCCTTTCAGTAAATTACTTAACTCATAAGCATGTTCTAATTTGTCATTCACCCCACTAAGCATTAAATATTCAAAACTTATCCTCCGACCAGTTTCTCTTACGAATCTCTTGCAATCTTCGATTATATTTTTGATTTCATAGTTTTTTGCACTAGGTATTATCGTCTCTCTTGTTTTTTGATTTGAAGCATGTAGACTAATTGCCAATGTAAATTGACAATTACCTAAAATTTGAAAAGACTTTGCTGATAATTTACTTATCATTTTTGGAACAGCTACTGTGCTTACGGTTATCTTTCTCTGACTGATTTGGAAATCATTATTTATAGATCTAATTGACAAAAGTAAGTCATCAATATTCAATAAGGGCTCGCCCATACCCATGAAAACAATATTAGTCACTTTTCTATTCATTTCATTTTCGATAAATAAAATTTGATCTAAAATTTCACTTGCTTTTAAAGATCTCTTCAAACCTTCCTTTCCAGTTGCACAAAATTTGCAGTCCATTGGGCAACCAACCTGACTAGAGAGACAAGCAGTTAATCTTTTTTCAGTTGGTATACCAACGCACTCAATACTTTCGTTATCGTCTGTAGAAAGTAATAGCTTTAAAGTACCATCTTTAGCTAAGTATCTTTCTTTAATAATCAGCTCACTTACCTTAAAACCATCATCCTTTAACTTCTTTCTAAAATCTAAAGGTAAAACTTCTATTTGATCAATATTTTTGTTCTTATTTCTATAGTTATAAATCCAACTATAGATTTGACGACCCCTAAAAGCAGCCTGCCCATAATCTAAAGCTACATTTTCTAAATCCTTAATACTACTTCCAAGAAGATTTTTCAAATTTTGTAGTCTTTATTTAAAAACTATTTTTACCATAACAGCAAACCATGTTTTAAAAATAATTCTGTAAGGATAAGTGCAATAAAACCAATCATTGCCATTCTTCCATTAAGTCTTTCATTATAAAAATGGAATCCATATCGGGGTAATTTTCTTTTAGGTACAATTTCTGGCTTAATCATTACTTACAAATTTTAAAAACCATTCTAGTCTCTAAAAACAATAATAGATAATATTTATTCATCAGACAGAAGGCCCTCCTCCTGCAATCCCTCCAATGCGGCAGGATCTGGTAATTGATCTTCAGAAAATTGATTTTCAGCATTAGGCCTTGCAAAGGCCGCGAAATTACTCGAAGAGGGATCGATTCCATGTCGATTTCTCGTTGTCTCCAAATCTTCATCACTAGGATCATCAAGTATTGCAGTAGAGCTTACGGCAGTTGATTGTGGCATATCAACTGTATAATCTGGCCTTAAGTTCTGTGCTCTTCGGTAACCACCAGATTCTTCTGCAAGAATATCGGGATGAGGACCAGCCTCTGAGGATAATTCCTCGACAAAACCGCTAAAACCTGTACCTGCAGGTATTAATCTACCAATTATAACATTTTCTTTTAATCCTCTTAACCAATCAGATTTACCTTCAATCGCAGCTTCTGTAAGAACCCTTGTTGTTTCTTGGAATGATGCCGCTGAAATAAAGCTATCTGTATTAAGAGACGCTTTAGTAATACCCAACAAAACAGGAGTAAATTCCGCTGGAGCTCCTCCTGTAATTGCCATTGCTTGGTTTGTATCTTCAACTTGCCTTAACTCTATGAGTTCACCAGGTAAAAGAGTAGTATCCCCAGCATCTTCTATACGGACTTTACTTGTCATCTGTCTAACAATAACTTCAATATGTTTATCATCTATTGCTACACCCTGCGACTTATAAACATTTTGTACCTCACTTACCATACTTCTTTGTAGTTTTGATATAGATTCTCGAGCTGCATCTATTAGAGGTTTTTGGTCTTTTAAATCATTGAAATAGCAATCTAATAGTTCATGTGGATTAATTGGACCATCAGTTAAAGATTCTCCACCTTTAACTTGTTGTCCATCACTTACCATTATATTTTTTCCAACTAATAGTTGATATTCATTAACTAAATCATCTTTTTCAATAACTGATAAAGAAACTGATTCTTCATCATTACCTTGTTTAATCTGAACAACTCCAGATTTTTTACATAGAATTGCTGAATCTCTGGGTCTCCTTGCTTCTAATAACTCCTCAATACGAGGTAATCCTTGTACTATATCTCCAGTTTTCTGCCTTTCAAAAACAAGTAAAGCTAAACCATCTCCTCTAAGAACCAAGTCCCCATCTTTAACATGCAAAACTGAATCAGGAGAAACCATATAAGGCCTGCCAAGTCTTAAGGTTACTGAAGTATTAGAAATCTCTTCTATTTCTCCACAAGAGGTTGATTTTACAGAATCACTAATAGGATCACCATCAACTACCCGATCACCAACTTTAACTACTGCTTTGCCACTAATTTTTGTTTTTATTTTATCTTCTTCTCTTTCAACAATTAACCTTCTTATTGGCTCATCATCAACAACATTAGGTAATTGAACCAATCCCTTCTCTTTGCAAAGAATTTGAGTAGTAGCTATTACATCTCCTGCTTTTACTACTTGGTTATTATTGACTTGCAGTTCTGTATGTGTTGAGCCATGACTGGAGTCAGATATAGTATCTCTTCTTACAAGAATAGACTCCAAGATTACTAAATTTAATCTATTGATTGATGCATCATTTTTATCTTCAATCGACTCGACGTCAATAGTCATTTGAGGAGTAGCATCAAAGCTTTCAATACTTAAATGTGTTCTAAGTAATTCAACTCCTTCTACTGACTTTATCAATTCACCATCTTTATAAGTAAGCCTTTGGATAGCTTTTAATCCTAAATGCGGACCTTTTTCCTGCTTAACATGTGATAGTTGTGGTAATTGCGCCTGGTCAGGAATACTAAATTCTTCAACAGTTCTTAACAACAATCCTCGACATTTAGGTGTTTCTAATTTTTGAACAAATAGAATTTCTTTATTATCAACACCATCTAAAATCTTTTCGCCTGGATTTACAAGATTTCCTTCTTCTGTAAATCTATTTAACACTTCATCATCATCACACTCATGAAAAGTTCCATTTCTTACAGTTATTTCACGAAGGATATCATTTTTTTGAGTTACTGTAACAATGCCTGATGTTTGACTAAAAATATCTTTTACAACTTCTGTTCCAGCTTCAATCCATTTCATATCTTCAATCATTAGAAGGGATATATCTTTATTGATTTCATGTGTCTCTTGGGGAATCCAGAGCAATGTCCCTCCTTGACTTACTTCAAAACCATTTTTAGATGATCTCGCTTTTTTGACGCTTAATCCAGGTGAATATTTTACTAGACCGCCAGTTTTTGTCCGGAACCTTTCATCAGTTAAATCTGCTATAACCTCACCATTACTAATTTTACTTCCTGGGGAAATATTTAAACGATAAGATGTACCATCACTAGATTCCAAATTAAATATTTGACCTGAGTGAGTAGATTCTTCAATTAACTTAAAATTAGTTAAGGTCATTGAAGTAGTGACAATCTGAACTTCTCTTGAATCTCCTATTGATTCTCTTAATCGAACTTGTCCTCCAAATTCACTTGATTGACTTGCTTCTGCCAACACTGTCCCTTCATTTACAGATTTCCCAGGTGATACAACCGGTCTTGCATTTGGTGGCAAGTTATAAACATCTCCAGCTAAAACCCACAATCTGCCTAATCTTTGAGCTTTTAAGGTAATATTACCCTGCCTATCTGTGACCTCCTTTGGTTGAATAACCTTGTCGTACCTGACTTGACCAGCCAAATCACAAATAACATCCTTCGTTGCTTTTTCAACACTCTTTTTCACGGCTCCAGCGGTAATCTGAGCAACAGTTATATCAGAACTAATTTCTTCACCGTCATCTACAAATAAAAGCGATCCACTAGAAACTTCAATTTTTTGAGCTTTGCCAGAATTATTTCCCAGAGGAACTATTTTAAGTATGAAATCAACTTCTGCTTGTTTAGCTTCTACGCCATGTGGAGTTCTATAACCCCTAACCTTTGCTCTTGAACTAAATTCAACTTTGCCAGAAATTTTTGATCTTACAACTCCACTTTCGGCAGTTGATACACCTCCAGTATGGAAAGTTCTCATTGTCAATTGAGTTCCTGGCTCGCCAATCGATTGAGCAGCAATAATTCCAACTGCCTCACCTAAATCAACCAAATGATTATGAGCCAACGCCCATCCGTAGCACCTCCTACAAACGGATCTGTTAGCTTCACATGTTAATGGGGATCTTATTTTTACTTCACTGATAGATGCTTTCTCAATTTTTCCTGACAATGCAGGATCTATAGCAGTGTTTTGAGGAACAACAAGGTTTTCTTCAGCATCAAAAATATCCTCAGCGGTAAGCCTGCCAAGAAGCCTTGCTCCAAATTTACCATCTTCAGCCTCAACAACTATTGATCGTTCTGTTCCACAATCTTCTTCTCTTACAATTACATCCTGAGCAACATCAACTAATCTTCGAGTCAAATAACCAGAATCGGCAGTTCTTAAGGCAGTATCTACTAAACCTTTTCTTGCTCCATAAGAAGAAATAACATATTCAGTAACAGTGAGTCCTTCTCTAAAATTAGTTCTTATTGGAAGGTCAATGATTTCTCCTTGAGGATTAGCCATCAATCCCCTCATACCAACAAGTTGTCTTACCTGAGACATATTACCCCTCGCACCTGAATTGGCCATCATCCAAACAGAATTTAGCGGATCATTTTGATTAAAATTATTCTTTACAGCATCTACCAATCTTTCATTAGTTTCAGTCCAGGTATCTATAACTTTTGTGTGCCTTTCAACTTCAGTAATTTCACCAAGTCTGTAGCATTCTTCTGTAGCAGATATTTGCTCTTCAGCTTGTCCTATTAAATCTTGTTTAGCTTCAGGAACTTTTAAGTCATCAACTGAAATAGAGACCGCAGCTTGGGTAGCATATTTAAATCCTAAATCCTTTAGATTATCTGCCATGGCTGCAGTTATAGCTGTTCCATGAGTTTTAAAAGCCCAGGAGACTAAATTTTTTAAGGCTTTCTTATCAACTACCTTATTTTTAAATGATGGCGGCGTTTTAGCGAGTGCAGGCATTGTAACTGGATTGTTCTTTTTTGAGTTTTTAGTAGTTTTACGTACTCTGGATGTTTTTTTAGATTTAGATGAAGTCATGATTTTTAAGTAAATGAAAAATAGTTTTTAAAGTTTACGTTTTAGATACAGAATCTATGATGGTATAGTTCATAACGACTCTTCCAACAGTTGTCAGCACAAATCTACTTATTAAATTATTGTCAGAATCAAATCTGTCCCTTCTTAAATTCCAGATTTCTAATCTTGAGCCATCTTCTAACTCTTGAGTTTTTTGTGGACTACGCATTTCGTCTTCATCTTCAACTTCTCCATTAAATCTAACCCAAACCCATTCATGAAGGCTGAGTCTTTTATCTTCAAAGGCAAATATGACATCTTCTAATGAAGCAAAAGTAGTCTTGTTATCTCCGAATTTTGGTTGTTGATAATTCGGTTGCAAAGCCGTCAGGTAATAAGAACCTAAAACCATATCTTGTGATGGAGTCACAATTGGCTCCCCAGTAGCAGGAGACAAAATATTATTACTAGCCAACATAAGCATGCGTGCTTCAGTTTGTGCCTCTAAAGCTAAAGGTACGTGAACTGCCATTTGATCTCCATCAAAGTCAGCATTGAATGCAGGACAAACTAAAGGATGAAGTTGTATTGCTCTACCTCCAACCAATTTTGGTTCAAAAGCTTGAATTCCTAAACGATGAAGGGTAGGGGCTCTATTTAAGAGAATTGGATGACCTTCGATAACTTCCTGAAGTACCTGCATAACTTCGTCATCAGCTTTTTGTATTAATTTTTTTGCAGCTTTAATATTATTCACGATATTTTGTCGTATCAATCTATGGATTACAAAAGGCTGAAAGAGCTCTATCGCCATTTCTTTTGGGAGACCACACTGATGCATTTTTAGTTTTGGGCCCACTACTATTACGGATCTTCCTGAATAGTCAACACGCTTTCCAAGAAGATTCTGTCTAAATCTTCCTTGTTTTCCTTCAATTATGTCACTAAGGGACTTAAGAGCTCTATTATTTGCTCCAACAACAGTCCTCCCTCTTCTTCCATTATCTATGAGGGCATCGACTGCCTCTTGAAGCATTCTTTTTTCATTTCTTACTATAATTTCGGGAGCTAATATTTCTTGGAGCCTAGCTAATCTATTATTTCTATTTATAACTCTTCTATATAAATCATTTAAATCTGAAGTTGCAAATCTTCCTCCATCAAGCTGAACCATAGGTCTAAGATCAGGAGGTATAACTGGTATTGCATCTAAAACCATCCATTCTGGTTTTGCATTAGTTGCAATGAAATTATCAATAACTCTTATCCTTTTTATAAGCTTTGCCCTCTTTTGCCCTTTGCTATTAGTAATTTCTTCTCTAAGCTCTTCGGCAACCTGATTTAAATCAAGGTCCTCAAGTAATTGCTTCAGTGCCTCAGCACCAATTCCAACAAAAGGTTCATTTTCTATAGTTGAATCTTCCGCATAAATTTCATCTTCAATTTCCAGCCACTCATCCTCAGTGAGTAATTGCTTATATTTAAGTTCTTTATGATCACCTGGATCTAAAACAACATAACAATTAAAATAAACTATTTGTTCTACATCTCTAAGCGGAATATCCAAAAGTATTGCAACATAACTAGGGATTCCTTTCAAATACCAAACATGCGAAACTGGCGCAGCGAGTTTTATGTATCCCATCCTATGTCTTCTGACTCTACTTTCAGTTACTTCAACCCCACATCTCTCACAAACGATTCCGCGATGTCTTACCCTTTTGTACTTTCCACAATGGCATTCCCAATCTTTAGATGGCCCAAAAATCTTTTCACAAAATAATCCATCCATTTCTGGTTTAAGTGTCCTGTAATTGATAGTTTCAGGTTTCGTAACTTCACCAACTACTTGTCCATTGGGCAATGTCCTCTGACCCCAATCCATTATTCTTTGTGGAGAAGCTATCGAAATTTTGACGTAATCAAAGTGATTTTCAGTTCTTAAGTTGCTGTTTGTCATTTTTGGCGAGTTTAAATTAAAAGGTTTTAATTGAGTATTTAATCTTCCTCATATTCAGAGGTTCCGAGTGATTCGTAAGTTGGCCTTGATGGAGTATTTCTTCTCGGATTGATATCTTGCATTAAATCAACCTCTTTTCCTTCGTCTGTGTAAACCCCTATATCCAAGCCTAATGATTGTAATTCCCTCATAAGAACTTTAAATGACTCGGGAGTGCCAGGCCTAGGGATCGGTTTACCTTTTACGATCGCATTAAGCGCTTCATTTCTTCCTTGCATATCATCAGATTTAACTGTTAACAATTCTTGAAGAGTATAAGCGGCTCCATAAGCTTCAAGAGCCCATACTTCCATTTCTCCAAGCCTTTGTCCACCTTGCTGCGCTTTACCACCCAAGGGTTGCTGTGTAACCAATGAGTAAGGACCAGTGGATCTTGCATGAATTTTATCATCCACCAAATGGACTAATTTTAGGAAGTGCGAGTATCCGACAGCAACTGGCTGATCAAAGGGTTCCCCTGTTCTACCATCTTTAAGTAATAACTTTCCAGGATCTTCAGGATTATAAACCCATGCTTTACCTGGCTGTTTCGAAGCTTCCTCTAAAAATGCTTGTACAGTTTGATGAGATTTTTCAGCTCCATACATTTCATCAAATGGAACAACTTTAACCCGGCAATTTAAGTTGGAGGCTGCCCAGCCCATTAATAATTCAAAAACTTGACCTACATTCATCCTACTGGGAACTCCTAAAGGATTAAGAACTATGTCTACAGGGGTTCCATCAGGCAAGTAAGGCATATCTTCTCTTGGTAAGATTCTGCTAATAATTCCTTTATTTCCATGCCTCCCTGCCATTTTGTCACCCACTTGAATTTTCCTTCTCTGGGCCACATACACTCTAACAACCATGTTGGCTCCCGGAGGTAATTCATCACCTTGTTCTCTAGTATAAATACGAACATCCAAAACCCTTCCCTTTTCAGTTTTAGGTACCCTGAGAGAATTATCTCTAACATCTCTAGCCTTTTCACCGAAAATAGCTCTTAACAGTTTTTCTTCAGGTGGTTGGTCTGATTCCCCTTTTGGAGTTACTTTGCCTACAAGAATGTCTCCACTCTCAACAAAAGCACCAATCCTAATAATTCCCATCTCATCAAGATTATTCAAGCTTTCTTCCGAGATATTAGGAATCTCTCTTGTGATTTCTTCAGGCCCTAGCTTCGTTTGTCTTGCTTCAATTTCATATTTTTCGATATGTACTGAAGTATATAAATCATCAGTTACCATCCTCTCACTCACAAGTATGGCATCTTCATAGTTGTATCCCTCCCATGGCATGTAAGCAATTAAAACGTTTTGGCCAAGGGCTATTTCGCCCCCTTCACATGCGGAGCCATCTGCTAAAACCTGTCCAGATATAACTTTATCTCCAATTTTTACTATAGGTCTTTGGTTGAGGCAGGTATCTTGATTTGATCTTTGATATTTCTGAAGGTAGTGAAAATGTTCATTATCATGCTCATCTTTAACGACAATTTCATTAGCGTCTACATAAGATACAGTTCCATTAACTTTTGTTATAGGAACCATTCCCGAATCTCTAGCAACTTGGGATTCTAAACCTGTACCAACTAAAGGACGTTCTGGCCTTAGCAATGGAACTGCTTGGCGTTGCATATTTGATCCCATGAGGGCTCTATTAGCATCATCATGTTCCAAGAAAGGAATAAGTGAAGTAGCAACTGAAATTACTTGAACCGGAGATAGCTGAACGTAATCAACTTGATGAGGAGGGACTTTTTCAAAATCCTGTCTGTATCTTACTGGTATTAGATTCGCAATTATATTACCGTCCTTGTCAGTCGCGACATCGCCTGGAGCCACCCTACACTCATCTTCTAAATCAGCGGAAAGATACACCGGATTACCTTCCTTATTAACTTTACCGCTATTAACTTCCCAGAAAGGTGTTTCAATAAAACCGTACTCATTAACTCTTGCATGGGTAGCCAAAGAATTTATAAGTCCTGCATTTGGACCTTCAGGAGTCTCGATAGGACATAATCTTCCATAATGTGAAGGGTGAATATCTCTTACAGCAAATCCTGCTCTTTCTCGAGTTAAACCCCCTGGACCTAATGCTGATATTCTTCTCTTATGTGTTAATTCAGCGAGAGGATTAGTTTGATCCATGAACTGACTTAATTGACTGGAGCCAAAAAATTCCTTTATGGCAGCAACCAAAGGTTTGGGATTGACTAGTTGAGCGGGAGTTAAAGAATCTGTTTCTCCTACAGTCATTCTTTCTTTGATAATTCTTTCTAAACGATTAAGTCCAACTCGAACTTGATTTTGAAGAAGTTCTCCTACAGATCTAACCCTTCGATTACCAAGATGGTCAATATCATCCAAACTAGCGCCTCCAATATCCAATTCAAGATTTATTAAATAATCAATGGTAGAGAGAACAT
>CACNQS010000010.1 GCA_902622625.1 uncultured Prochlorococcus sp. | reverse complement strand
ACGGTTGTGATGACCGACCTGAAAACTACGAAATGATACTTGAACAAAAAATGGATTTATTAACCTTTAATTTTTCACTTATTATTTTCTTGAAATAATCTCCACGCTCTTCATAATTTTTAAATTGATCAAAACTAGAGCATGAAGGTGAGAATAATAATGTTCCAACCTTATTATTTTGTAAATAATGAAAAACAAAATTTAAAAGCTCTTTTAGTTCTGAAAATTCAAAAATATTTTTTTTAAATCCTTCGTTAATAAGCGCCATTTTTAGAACTTTTGAGCTTTCTCCATAAAGGAAAACACATTTAACTTTTTTCTTTAAAACTTTTACCCACTCGCTATATTCATTGCCTTTTAATCTACCCCCTGCAATGATTATTATTTGACCTTCAATTGAACTTATTCCCGCAATAGATGAGTCAAAATTTGTAGCTTTACTATCATTAATGATTTCCAGATTATTATTTTTATAAATTGTTTCCATCCTATGGGGTAATTGTTTGTAATTAGATAAAGAATCTTTAATCTTCTTGCCAGATAATCCAACTTTTCTTGCCGCTGCAATTACCAATAAAAGATTTTGAAGATTATGCATTCCTTTTAAAGAAAAATGTTCAAGTTTGAATAATTTCTTCCCTCTCTCAACAATGTATGCTTGATGATCTATCCAATAATCGCAATAAATAAAATTTGATTTATCGAAACTAGTTGTTATCCAAACCCCTTTTGATAGCGAACTGTAGTGATTTCTTAGGTTTTTATCGTCATAATTATAAATTCTAAAATCAGATTTTTCTAACAAGCTTTTTTTTATGTTGAAATAGTTTTCAAGTGTTTTATGTCTTTCAAGATGATCTTCTGTGAAGGTTGTCCATATTCCAATATTAGGTTTTACTTCTGGAGATATTTCTATTTGATAACTGCTTAATTCAGCTACAATCCAATCAATTTTTTCATGTTTTTTGGAGTGAGCATATTGACATAAAGGAGTACCAATATTTCCAGCAAAAGGAGCATATAATCCAGTATCGCTCAGTATGTGGCTTAGTAGATGAGTAACAGTAGTCTTGCCATTAGTGCCAGTAATACCTATCCAATTTGTGTCTTTTAAAATTTCCCATGCAACATTAATTTCTCCAATTACTTTAATTCCCTCTTTTTTTAATTCAATAATAGTTATATGGTCATAAGGTATTGATGGACTTACAACAACAGATTCGATCTCTTTCACAAAAGGTTGAATTTCTTCAAATACAAATTCTTTATTTAGAGAAACTATTATATTAAGCTCTTCTAATGCTGTTTTTCTTTCTAAGAATTCTATCCCATCTTTACTTTCCCAAACTATTACTCTTTTATTGATGCTTCTCAAATACTTGGCTGCCCAGAATCCAGATCTACCTAATCCAATTATAAGATTAATATTTCTTTTACTTGAATGATTATTTATCATTAAATTTATAATTGCATTTATATTAATTGTGTTTAAGGTGTAATTCAATCATGAAATTTTTCTTCAGTATTTATAGTATTCGCCCAAGAAAAGTTAATTAATGGAAGATAATACTGCAAAATATTGGTTCTCTTGGTTTTATGAAAAGTGGGAGAAAAATGCTCCAGGTGAATTAATTGAAAAGGGTTTAACTCCATCTCAGATTGCTGAGCGCTTTATTAATGAAAACCATGATAGTTTAATTCAATTGTCAAAAAAAATTGATGAAAAAAATTATGATGCCTTAACAGAATTTATGAAACTTTCAGAGAGTGAATTACATATCTTGAAGTATTTTCTAAAGTTAGTAAAAATGAAAAATTCATAAGAAGTTATTAAGTATTTCGAGGCTTTTATCCCATAAATTTTTTCTTTCTTTTTTATTCATGGCGAAAGGAGAAGTAGGGGATAGTTTTGGATGACCTCTGAAATTAAATCTAGGACCATAATGATCACCACCTCTTACGTCTGGTGAAGTAGCTGCAAAAAGTTGAGGTAAAGCACCCATCTCAGCGGTTTGAAAAATAGGGCTAAATAATTCCAATGAGAATTTTTCTAATGGACCAGGATTAGGTTTTTGAGCAGTAAAGAGATTTGTTTTTGCAATTCCTGGGTGAGCAGCTAAAGAAAGTATATTTTTGTGCTTTAAGTTCTGATTTAGTTCCAAAGCAAACATTACATTTGCTAATTTGCTATTGGAGTAAGATTCCCATTTGTTGTAATAATTCTCGGCTTTCAAATTTCCCCACCCAACTTTGCCAAAAAATTGTGCTCCGGAAGTAACCGTTACTATTCTAGATCCTTCTTTTTTTTCAATAATTGGAAGTAGCTTTAGAGTCAAAAGCATGTGAGCTAGATGATTAACTGCAAATTGTATTTCATATCCCTGGGCACTAAGAGTTTTAGGCGGATGCATAATGCCTGCATTATTGATTAGTAAATCCAAATTTTCAAAAATATCAAAAATCTTGGACTGAACTGCAACAATATTTTTTAAATCTGACAAATCTAATTCTAGAGGTGTAAATAATCCTTCAGGATTAAGACCTTTAAGTTTTCTGATAGTTTGATTAGCTTTTTCAAGCGATCTACAAGCTATAACAACATGAGCATTTTTTTCTGCTAAGGCCTTTGCAGTGTAGTATCCAAGACCACTATTCGCACCAGTAATTAGTGCTGTTTTGCCTGCAAGGTTAGGAATATTAGATGTTTCCCAGTTAAAGATTTTAGGTCTTGAAATAGTGGCAGTCATTTAGTAATTGTGCAAATTGCTTTGGAATTTAACTAAAATTTAATTACTTTTCCACTGTAAATACTGGAAGTCAGTATCGTGAGCTCTTTTTGAAGGTACTATTTAAAATTATTTTTGAATTGCATATTGCCATTCGTTATTTTGAGATAAACTTTTCTCTCTAAGTAACTGTAATTTCCTACTATTTATTTTTATAACTATCCCATTAGTTGGATATTTCGCAAATATTTTTCTCTCTAACCAATTTTTTATATATATTTGGATTTCGCTTGCATGATTTGTGAAGTAACTTTCAGGGGTGCTGAAGCCACATTTTTTAAGATAGTTAAGGGTTTCGTATTGATTAAGTCTTCCATTAAGTATTTGGAAACAGCAAAAGCGGAGACTTTCTTCAATCCTTTCTTATCATTGAGGTATTTTCTTGTAATTCTTTGGGAAATGCCGGCAACTTGGTTTGTAGAGTATAGTTCACCTCTAATTTGAAAATCTCGTTTGATAGGAATACAATCGGGGACATTTTTAATTTGTTTAATTTTGCTTGAGACATCTAATCCTTTTTTTGTAATAGCTTTATTAAAATTGCCATCTATATTTCTAATTGCAATAGCACAGCCATCAATTTTTGGTTGAATGCTTAATCTTGTTTTTGTTAATAAACTTTTCAAAAATTCTTTATAGTTTTCTTTAGCTAATTTTGGCAAAAGTTTATTATTTTTTTGATTAAAGTAGTCAGTCTTTGGATCAAAAGGAATAAAAAGCTTTTCAAGTTGTTTAAATGCACCATCCGAAATTGTGACTTCACCTATTCTGTATTGTTCATCAAGATACTTAACATCTCTAACTAATAAATTATTCATAATAATTTTGATAAATATTTAAAACCCTTTTAGAAAAAATCATGTAAAAAAGATTTGAAAATTAAAATTAGATTTAAAAAGTAATTGACCACTAAATATCTTCCTACGGAGAGAGCGATTCAAGAGTATAAAATGTACTGATTAGTAGTTTAAATTAGATACTTCAATCAAACATATTTACTTTTAAGTGAAAAAGAAAATTTTAAGGATTAATTTGCGGGCAAATTTTTGAAATTTCTATCAATACAAAAAAAAATTTTTTAAAGTTAACAGAAAATGTCATTTTTATTAAAAGCTCAAAATACCTGGGAAAATTTTGCGAAATACAAAATTAATGATTATGCAAAATTAAGAAATTTTGATTTTGGGCCAAATAACGAAAGTTCAGTTTCAAAATTATCGCCTTTCATTACCCATAGAATTTTATCGGAATATGATCTGATTTATGATATTAAAAGTAAGTACAAAATCAAAAATTCAACTAAATTTGTTGAAGAAATATTTTGGAGAGTTTACTGGAAAGGGTGGATGGAAAATAGACCTAAAGTTTGGAGAAATTTTATTTCAGAAAACAATCTCGATTTTGATTATGAGTTATATGAAAGTGCAATTAATGGCAATACAGAATTAGATTTTTTTAATTCTTGGGTCCATGAATTAAAGCAGTACAACTATTTGCACAACCATACAAGAATGTGGTTTGCGAGTACTTGGATATTTAATTTAGGCCTTCCATGGCAATTGGGAGCAAAGTTTTTCTTTAAATATCTTTTTGATGGTGATGCTGCATCTAATCTCCTTAGCTGGAGATGGGTTGGAGGATTGCAAACGAAGGGAAAACAATATCTTTTTTCATCATCAAACCTCAGAAAATTTTCTAATAATAGATTTAATGCAGAAAAAATAAGTAATCAACAAATTTTTCTTGAAGAATCTAATCAAATACCGTTAGAAGATGAGATTTATAAAAATGATATGCATCGTAAATCAGATAATCTGATTATGTTTGAAAATGATCTGCACCTTGCAACCCTTAAAAATTTACTTATAAGCTATAAAAAAGTATTTATTATCCTTTTAAAAAATGAACAAAGACAAATTAAATTGTCTGAATCTGTTTTGAAATTTAAACAAGATTTGGTCTCTGAATTTATAAAGGATTTTGATAATGTTGAACAGATTGATCCTTATTCACTGGAAAATAATTTTAAAAATACCAATGAAATAGACATTATTTATCCTGGAGTGGGAGAAAATTATGATTTCATAACTGAGTTTAAAAATTTACAACATAAAAAAATTTTTAACCTTGTTAGAGATGAAGATTTATTTGCTTGGAAATTCGCCAAAAAGGGGTATTTCAAATTTAAACAAAATATTCCGAAAATCAATCAAAGAATATTAGAAAATTATTCAAAAAATAATTTTAACTTAGTTGAATTCCCAATCAGAAAAAGAATTAATTAGAGTACTAAGTATAAATACTTAATTAGGCATGACTTTTGCGGTTTAATCCACGATGGATACTGTGACTAGTTATTTTTACTTAAGGGATAATTTTTTTATAGTGCTTTCAACAATTCTTACCAAGTCGTTTAGCAAAGATACTGCTTTATTAATTCTTAGGGTTATAACTGGAACTGTTCTTATTCATCATGGTTATGAGAAATTAGCAAATATAGAAAATTTTGCTGATGCTTTCGTCAGACCATTACATCTCCCATTCCCAATATTTTTATCTTACATAGCGGCATTCTCTGAAATAGGTGGAAGTTGGTTACTAATTATTGGCCTAGCTACAAGATTCGGAGCTTTGGCAATTGTTGGAACAATTTCTGTCGCTATATATCATGCACTTGTTACTTCAGGTTTTAATATTTTCTTACTAGAACTTTTACTGTTGTATTTCGCTTCAGCAACTTCAATTGCTTTGACAGGGCCAGGCAATTTCTCTTTAGATGAAGTCATTATTAGAATTTTGAGATCAGAAAATGAAGAGGAAATAGTACCTTTAACAAAAATAAAAACTTCTAAGCAAGTTGAAGTTAAACAAGAAACAAGCAAAGGTGGATTATTTCAATTTCTTCAAGCGAACATACTCTCAGATACCTCAAGCTAACTTTTTGGGATAGAGATTATTTATTAGTTCTATCCTTTTTCGATAACTGTTTCTCTTCTCAATTTTTATTTTAATTGTTGCTTCTGAAAGACTTACAAACAGCCCTATAGCAGTAACCCAAGATAAAAAAATAAAAGGGTTTTCTGGAATTTCTGAGAAATTCATATAAATAATACTTCTTTTTTAAAACTGACTGATCACTATATGTTTTTCAACCTAAATATACAATTTAGAAATATTTAAGGATTAATTTCTACTTTTTCCCATTTCTTAATCTTTTCCCAAAGATATCGTTTATGAACAGGCTGTTCTAATTTAAGAAGATCTACTGAATCGATTCCAAAATTTAGAACCACAAAATTTTCTGATTTGGGTAAATTGGATAATAATTCATGAGTAGATTGGACTTTTGGGTTTATTTTCTCTCCAGGAGATCCCCAAAACCAAGAAGTTTTTGATTTTTCTGATAATAAATCCCAATAATTTTTGTTATCGGTTAATTCACGTATTTTCCCTTTGAATCTATATTGTGATTTGGTTTTCAAAAATAACCATAATACTTCTGCATTAGGGTTAGATTTTAAATGCCCAATTTTTTCACTTCGTCTATCTGTAAAAATAATCATTGAATTATCTTTATCCCACCCTCTGAAAACAACTGTTCTTAATCTTGGCTCATTTTCTTCGCTGACTGTTGCAAGCTGTATCCATCTATTAGAGGATGATTTACCCTCTTTTTTTCTAGCAGATTTTAAATCTTGCCTCCAACTGGGTAAGTTGTTATCAGGCATTTAATTTAGGAAATATAAGACCACTTTTCTTTTTGTATTCTTCGAATGAATCATATTTTGAGAGTGATTTATCTTTTTTTATCATTCTTGGTAGAAAAACTATAGAGAAAAATATTGCAAGAATTACTAATGGAATGAAACTCATTGAAAGTATGGCGAATGATAGATAAATTAGTATTTCTCCTAAATAATTTGTATTCCTTATATTTTCGAAAAATCCTTCTTTAATTAGATCTTTTTTTAATTTAAGAGAAAAATATTTTTGGGCATCACTAGCAAAGTGTAGAAATACACCAATTATATTTATAGATACAGATGCAGCTATTACGATATTTGGAACAGATTTCTGAGATGAGATAAGAATGTATGGAGCCACCCAGTAACTTCCAAGGAAAATAAAACCAGTAACTGAAGTTAAAAAATTGATTTTTTCTTTAAAATAAGGATCTGGGAATATCTTTTCTTTGAGAAGCCAAAGTAATCCATAAGTACCATGAAGAGCTAAATAAACGTAGGGAGCGATAGTAAAATTATCAAAAAAAATCATAAGACCTATCACTACAAATGCAGTGAGGCCTTTATGTAGATTAATAATTTGATTTAGTTTCATCTTTTTTAATAATCTAAAAAATGAAATTATTTTCTGTGGATATAACCTAGGTCGTCAAAAGTTTTAATGGGCGATACTGGATTCGAACCAGTGGCCACTACCGTGTCGAGGTAGTGCTCTACCACTGAGCTAATCGCCCAAATTGAAGAATTTTTAATCTCCCTTATATGAAAATAGCAGGTTGCGTTTCATTTTCTAAGTAATTTAACTTTCCATCGTTCTCTTTTGGTTATTTCTAAATTTAGAATTTCGATAAATCCTTTATTTTCAAGCTCTAGTTTATCACCAATTTTTAGATTAATTGTTGGCTTATTAACTTTGCTTCCATTTAATCTGAGCATTCCATTTTCTATCCTTTCAATGATTTTGGTTCGTGATAACCTAAAGCCAGCTGAAGCTATAGCATCTAATCTTGTTGAAGCTTCTACTGAATTGACTAGTTTTTTTGATCTCCTAGAAGGTATTTGTAAATCATCTATACCTACTACATTAACTTTTACTTTTACGTCTCTCAAATAAAAAATCTTTTCATCTAGATGCTTAATATCTGAATTATCAATTATCCCTTGTGCTCCCCTATCCCCAATAGTCCATATATCTCCAACTTTTATTTGATTAACCCCATTTTCAATTAAGAGGGATCTAAAGTCGTCTTGTGTAGCATTATCAAATAAAAAATTCCCATTAATTTTTATTCCTTGAGCTGGAAAATTACTTTTTAGCGCATCCTCTTCAGGAATATTATCTCCTCTAAAGCAAGCTATCCTAGATCTTTGAGAAGAGGAGAATCCTCCATAAATAAAAAATTTGAAATCATTTAAATTTTCAAAATCTTTTAAAATCTCTTCGCAAACATAAGTTGAATTAAACCCAGTCCAATAAGTTTCCCAGTGTTTGTAAGCTAAGTTAGCAATATTTATTAATTCCTCAGTTTCTTTTTTGTAGTTTGAATTTATTAAAATCTCTTTTAAGTCAATCATTTAGCCTTCTAAAAAAATTATATCTTTTGCTTCTGATTTTTTTATCAAAGCCCATGGCATTTCAGCTCCAATTTGATTTTCAAGTAGAACAAGCCATTTGCCCTCTTTATTAAAATTAATGATTGATCTCAACTCTTTATTTCTATTAATATTGATACTTGCAGAAGAAACAATGCTTCCTAAATATCCTGAACCCATCCCTAAAAGACCTCCAATTAATGATTCCCCGATGTTATTTAAACCAAGAAAGTTGAAGGTAGATAAATTTGTCATATTAGAAAAAGCTATTCCAGCTATAAACCCAAATGGCATTAGCCATCTACTCATATCTTTTTGTCTGATCTTTCTATCAAGTTTAGGATTTAAGATTCTTATATCTTCAAAATTTTGAGATTTGAATAAGATATTTGCTTTCGCATTTAGCAATTCTGTTTCGTCTGATGATATTTTCTCACTTATTGGTGGGATCAAAATAGCTTCAGAGAGCCTTACTGATTTTTCTTTGAAAACATCAAATAGCTGGATACATTTATCAATGTCTTCAAATATCACAATACTTTTAGTCAAATTTCAATCCTCAAATGTTTGTGTGTTATTCAAATTAATAAAATAAGATACATACACTATAGATTAAGTTAAAGTAAAAGATTAAAGAACCAATCTTAAATGACAAAAGTTCTCATTACAGATCCAATTGATCAAACAGGAATCGATATTCTTTCACAAGTTGCTCAGGTTGATCAGAAGATAGGAATCTCAGACTCTGAGTTAGCTTCCATTATTAAAGATTATGATGCTTTAATGATTCGCTCTGGTACTCAAGTGACTGAAGAAATTATTAACTCTTCAAGTAAACTGAGAATTATTGGTAGAGCAGGAGTTGGAGTCGATAATGTAGACGTTAAGGCTGCTACACAAAAAGGAGTCCTTGTTGTTAATTCTCCAGGAGGTAACACAATAGCTGCGGCTGAACATACCATTGCTATGATGTTGGCCTTATCTAGACATATTCCAATTGCTAATAGTAGTACTTTGTTAGGTAAATGGGAGAGAAAAAAATTCGTTGGGAATGAGCTTTATAAGAAAAAATTAGGCGTAGTAGGTTTAGGTAAAATTGGTGCTCATGTAGCAAAAGTTGCGAATGCATTAGGAATGGAAGTTTGTGGATATGATCCCTTTGTTTCAACTGAAAGAGCTCAACAAATCCAAGTTAAACTTTCTGATCTAGAAGATTTATTCCAACAATCCGATTATGTAACTTTGCATTTACCTCGCACACCGGAGACAGAGAATTTAGTAAATATGGAGGTGCTTAAAAGTATGAAAAGTAGCGCAAAATTAATTAATTGTGCTAGGGGAGGCTTGATTGACGAAGAGGCATTAGCAGAAGCTTTAAATAAATCATTGATTGCAGGTGCTGCAATAGATGTCTTTTCTAAAGAACCTTTGGAATCTAATTCACCACTTTTGAAGGTTGAAAAGAATCTTATTCTTACGCCACACTTAGGAGCATCTACTCGGGAAGCACAAGAAAATGTAGCTGTTGATGTTGCAGAACAAATAAGGGATGTCTTGCTTGGTTTATCTGCTAGAACTGCAGTAAATATTCCAGGTTTGAGCCCTGATATTATGGATAGTCTGAAACCTCATTTGCAGTTGGCTGAAACAATGGGTCTTCTTATTAGCCAGCTTTCAGGTGGGCAGATACAAAAACTAGAAGTAAAGCTTCAAGGTGAATTTGTTCAACATCCTTCTCAACCATTAATAATAGCTAGTCTAAAAGGCCTCCTAAGTAAAGCTTTGGGAGATAGGATTAATTATGTGAATGCTTCGCTAGAAGCAGATTCAAGAGGTATTTCAGTAGTCGAGAATAAAGATGAAGCAAGACCTGAATTTGCTAGTGGTTCGCTTCAGTTAACCACTTATGGAGACAATGGCGACCATAGCGTAGCAGGAAGCATTTTTGCGGATGGGGAATTAAGAATTATTAGTATTGATCAATATCCAGTTAATGTATCCCCAAGCAGATATATGTTGGTTACGAGGCACAGAGATATGCCAGGTATTATTGGTAAGCTTGGGTCTTTATTAGGAAGCAACAATGTAAATATTGCCTCAATGCAAGTTGGGCGCAAAATTGTTAGAGGGGAAGCAGTTATGGTTCTAAGTATTGATGATCCAATACCTAATAAGTTGCTTGATACCATTATTGAAGTAGATGGGATTACCAATGCTAATCCAGTTACTTTATGAAGTGGCTTGCATAGTTAATGGAAACTAAAGATTGGTATAAACTAACTTTTCTGATAGAAAGTGATTATGAAGAAATTATTATTTGGAAATTAAATAAGCTGGGAATATTTAGTTTTTCATTTGAATACTTAATTAAAAATGAGAATAAAAAAGAAGTGAATGTATGGCTTCCAATTGATGATTGGGGCGAGAGTTCTAGAAATGGCATTGAAAAAATAATAAGCAAACTTCTAAACATTAATGCCCCTAAAAATCAATATTTTGATTGGAGTATAATTAAAGAGGAGGATTGGTTGACAAGTTGGAAGAAATATTGGGCGCCTGAATTAATAGGAAATCATTTTTTAATATTGCCTTGTTGGATAAATCTTAATAAAAAATTTAAGGATAAACAAATCATAAAAATTGATCCTGGAGCCGCCTTTGGTACAGGAAGTCACCCTTCGACTTATCTTTGCCTGGAAAAAATGGAGAATATTGTATTTTCTGATAAAAAGGTCTTAGATATTGGGAGTGGTAGCGGGATTTTGAGTGTGGGCGCAAGATTGCTCGGTGCTAAAGAGGTTTGTGCAGTGGATAATGATTATTTAGCTATAAATTCAACTAACTCTAATTTTCAATTAAATTTCGGTAATTTAAAAAACTTAAATACATACTTGGGATCTTTTAATGAGGTAATATTAAAAAATCAACTAAAAAAATTTGATGTTGTTTTATGCAACATTCTTGCTGAAGTAATAAAAGAAATGATTCCAAATATTTATAAGTGCTTGAGTAATAATGGGGAAGTCATTTTCAGTGGAATTCTGGATTCACAAAAGGATGAAATTATAAAAATATTAATTCAGAATGACTTGAAATTATTGGATGTATCAACTAGAAAAGATTGGGCATGCATTTCTGCGCAAAAAACCAGCAATTCAACCTAAGTATAAGTTTTTCTTATAGATACTCTTTCATACATTTTATTGTGTCATTTTTTACTTCAAAATCTCACATATCGACCTAATCGATGTTAAAAATGTATGAGATAGGTATTAATTACCAACAATTTTTTTTTAAATGGCTTCTTACAAAGTTACACTCATCAGCGAAGGTGAAGGTCTCAATTCAACTATTGAAGTACCTGATGACCAATACATCCTAGATGCAGCGGAAGAACAAGGAATCGACCTTCCTTATTCATGCAGAGCTGGAGCATGTTCAACATGTGCTGGAAAAGTTACTTCAGGTAGTGTTGATCAATCAGATCAAAGTTTCTTAGATGACGACCAACTAGAAGCTGGTTTTGTTCTTACTTGTGTTGCTTATCCAACATCTGACGTAACAATTACAACTCATGCTGAAGAAGAATTGTATTAATTATAAAAATTTAACTTTTCTAAGTTGATTATTCATTATTTCTCTGCCACCCTCTATGAAGGTGGCTTTTTTTTGTAAATGGATAAATTTGAATTTTTCAAGACTGGCAGTGTTCAATCAAGTTATGGAGGTCAGTACAGTTATAAGGTAATAGGTCCATGTTGCAGACTTTATGATAGGGAAGAGTTACCTTGGCCTTGCTCAAGGCTTGCTTGGAGAAGTAAGGAGCCTAGCTGGAGAAGAATAGGGTCTAGGTTCGTTGCTGATATGGCTTCAAGAAAATGCCCATCTTACTCAGTACAGATTTTGGAGCCTGGATCAAAACCAGTTGAGACAGTTATAACTCTTTTTTCAAAGAAATTTTCTTCTGATATACAAGAATGGTGGTATAGCAAAAAAACAGGCTCAAAAGAGCCTGGTAATATCTATCCTTCTGAAGATAGTTAGCTTTAAATATTATGCTTTTGGCTTTGGAGGCATGTAACCTTTTAAGCCTGTGCATTCAAGACTGTCGATTGTATTAACTCCAGTTTGCGTGTTAGTACCACTAGCTCTTTCACATAATGATTTTCTCTGAGAAAGATCAAGATTTGCATCAGTAAAGTCTGCTCCCTCAATAATTGCTCCATCAAATACGCTTTTCATTAGCTCACCATTAGTAAGATTTGCATCTGTAAAATCAGCATTATCAAAGCGTGTTGCATATGCAATAAGGTCTGTCATATTGGCTCCTTTAAAACTAGAGTTTTTTGCAGTTGTTACGCTCATATATGCTCCTTGAAGATTAGCTTCTCCTAAATCTTGATTAGATAAATCATATTTAACATATTCAGTATTATGCAGGTCAGCACCGTGAAGATCGTCTTTTAGTACGTCAACTGATGAAGGATCACTAGGATAGAGTGCGTATGATGAGATTGGATTAAAAAGTAAACCAATAATTAATGGAAGAAAAATAAATAGTCTTTTAAAAGACTTATTTAGTGATGAAAAAATAGAAACCATTTCGATCAACATCTATATAGAAAACCTAAGACTATTATTCCATGGGTTGGTCATTTACGACCCTTCTTCTCACGAAATGTTGCAGTTTATTTTATTTCTTCGGTTAGAAAATCTCTTGCGAGCTGAGTATTTGGAAAAACTTTTTGAGCTTCTTTAAGCAAATCGCTTGGGGTAATTGAATTTTTATTGGTATATCTTGGACTTAGATGGGTAATAATTAATTTTTTTGTGTTAGATAATAATGCTGTTTTGGCAGCCATGATTGTTGTGGAATGTAATTTTTCGTAGGCCATGCTTTCATCCTCTTCTGAAAAAGTCGATTCATGTACGAGTAGATCAGCATTTTTTGATAGTGAAACAGCTGATTCGCTAAAGACTGTATCTGTGCAATAAACAAAACTTTCACCCTCTCTAGGAGGTCCACAGAATTCTTTCCCATCAAATTTCCTACCATCTGCTAATACTACTTTTTTACCTTGTTGCAGTTCTGAATAAATTGGTCCAGGTGCTATTTTTAGAGACTCTGCTTTTTTGATATCAAATACACCTGGTTTATCTTTTTCACTGACTCGATAACCATAAGCAGGTATTTTATGTTTAAGACAGGCGCAGTTAACTTTTATTTTGTTGTTTTCAAATAGGATTTTTTTTTCTGATGCAAAATTTTCAACTTCTACAAAATGCAATGGGAACGATAATTTGCAAAAACTACTTCTAAGTGCAGAATTTATAAAACTTTTCAACTCTGAAGGACCGTAAATTTCAATACCCTGACTATTTCCTGATAAACCTAAGGTAGCCAAAAGTCCAGGTAAACCATAAATATGATCTCCATGCATGTGTGTAATAAATATTTTCTTGATTTGAGAAGATTTAATATTGCTTTTCATTATTTGATGTTGCGTTCCCTCTCCACAATCAAAAAGCCAAACTTCTGAAGATTGTGATAATTTTAGTGCTAGGGAAGATACATTTCTCGTTAAGGATGGGACCCCTGAGCTTGTTCCTAAGAAGGTGATATTCACTTATTTATGATATTTTTATTTTTATATCTGGATTAAATCTAGACTTTTAGTCAAACTTAGGCAAATTAAGCATTTGTTTTTTAAACAAAGTGATACTTAAATTTAAAAATAATTATAGGAAATACTGCCTGATTACCATTTTATTTATTTGTGTTTTTCAGAGTCAAGGTGTTTTTGCATCTAGAGAGCCAAGAATTAGAGTTTTGATATCAAAAAATAACAATTTAAGGATTAGATCAGATAGATCAATTCCTCTAATCATAGATGGGGAATTTTTTTCAAGTAAAAAAATAAAAGGGTTAACTTTGAAAAATGAGAAAAATAGAAAAATTTTATATTTTGATAAAAATAAACAAAAAAAATATGACTTAAAAAATAATCAACAATTTCAAATTAGATCTTTTGATGGAAGAGGTATATGGGTAGGTCAGAAAAGATTTTCTGGTAAGCTTAATCTCTTCGTACTTGATTCTGAAATATTGGTAGTGAATGTTTTAGGAATAGAAAAATACCTTAGTAGTGTAGTGGGCTCAGAGATGCCAACAAAATGGCCTATTGAAGCGTTAAAAGCACAAGCAATTGCCTCAAGAACTTATGCTTTAAAGCAAAAGGGAAATAATTTATTTGACATAGATTCAACCCAGAAAAACCAAGTCTATAATGGGTTGGAGTCCAGAACTTATAAAACTATCAGAGCCGTTAAAAGTACCAGATCTTTAGTTTTGACCTATAAAAATAAATTAATTAATGCTTTGTTTCATAGCAGCTCAGGTGGAATGACAGAAAATAGTCAAGATGTATGGAAGAATAAATATCCATATTTAACAAGTGTGAAAGATTTTGATAAAAATAATCCAAAATTTAGATGGCAAAAAAAAATTTCGAGTAATGAATTAATAGATTTATTCCCCAAGATTGGAGGTTTAAAAAATATAGAGATTATAGATATTACTAGTACCGGGAGGGTGAAAAATGTAAAACTTATTGGGGTTTATGGGTCTGATCAAATATCTGGGGTAGTTTTAAGAAAAAGATTAGGTCTAAAAAGTAATTTTGTGAGATTTAAATTTTTTGAGGAAGAATTAAACAATAAATTTCCCTCAAAAAAAGGTTTGATAGTTTTTGGTCAAGGATCAGGTCATGGAGTAGGAATGAGTCAATGGGGTGCTAAATATCTGGCTTCTAGAGGTCAAAAAGCTGAAAGAATATTAAAGCATTTTTATAGGGGTGTGCAGATTAAACCTTTTAGAAATGATTACCTATAGAAGTTATTTAGCATTAAGGACTAATTTTGGATTTATATAAGATAGATCTTTATTAAAGAAGCCAATCCCGAGTAGTGTTTGTTTTTGATCGATTACTTTTATAGGTTTTTCACAATCAAAAGACTTGCTTTTTATAAAGTAATTAATATCAAATCTAATTGCTCTTCCTGTTTGCCAAAAATTGATTTGTTCTTCATTACTTAAGGTAAATGTTGAAATGTGATTAAGAGCAGAAATTGTTGGAACAATAAAATTTTTTGAACTTTCCCCCCTTTTTTCTTTTTCGATATCAGATATTTTTATCGAGTTTTGTTCATCAAAGCCACAAGCTGAAATTCTTTTAAGTTGAAGAAGGCAACCTTCAGAATTAAGAATTTCTCCTAAATCTCTTGCAATTGCTCTTATATATGTGCCAGCTGAACATTTGATTTTTATTTCTACAATTCCATTTATTTGGTCCCATTTCATCAAAGTAAGTTCGTCTATTTTTACTTGTCTTGGCGGCAATTCAAAATTTTCATTCCTTAAACATTTTTTATAAGCTCTCTCACCATCAACGTGCACACTAGATACTTTCGGCGGCATTTGTTTAATAATTCCTCTAAATCTATTTAAGTATTGATCTAATTTTTCATCACTGATTTTAGGCCAACTTTTTTGATTAATTATTTCCCCGTGAATATCATCAGTGTTAGTTCTTATCCCTAATTTAATTTGTCCTATGTAAGTTTTACCCTGAGGAAGATATTGAATAAATCTTGTTGCACTGCCTATCGCGATTGGTAATGTTCCTATAACTTCTGGATCAAGAGTTCCTGTGTGACCGACCTTTTTTGTATTAAGTAACTTCCTTATTTGTTTAACACAATCATGGGAGGTACATCCTTTATCTTTATTAATTACCAAGAATCCATCTTTAGTTTCCATATTTAATATTAAGAATACTTTGAGAAAAATTTATAACCATCCTATGATTTTGGTATCGGATATTAAAGTAAGAAATTGGAAAACAATAATTTTATTGTAAAAGAGTTTTTAGATAATGCTTTTAATTTGAAATCACATTTAATGGAATACTTATCTATTAAAGAATGTGATTTAGATGGATTCCTTGCAAATGCAAAGATGAATTTGGCAAATTCACATCCTGGAGATGCTTTGAATGATGTTTCAGATTTTTATACTGAGATTGTAGGAGATAGGCATGTAGCTGATTTAGCTGCTTGGCACATTACAAGTAGGGACTACATTGCTGATACTTTAAAACTTCAGCAAAGATTTTCTAGAGATTTAGTTTTGGATTTTGGAGGTGGGATTGGTACGCATGCCTTAGCTAACGCAATGTCTTCAAAAGTTAAACATGTTTTTTTTGTAGATATTAATCAAACAAATAGAAATTTTGTTGAATACAGGGCTAAGAAATTAGGAGTTGAGAAAAAACTTACTTTCTGTACGACAATTCAAGATACACAAATATCGAAATTTGATACGATAGTTTGTCTTGATGTTTTGGAACATCTTTCAGATCCAACTTCTCAAATTAATAATTTCCGTAAGATTATGGATAGTAATTCTATTGCTCTATTTAATTGGTATTTTTACAAAGGGGATAAGAATGAATATCCGTTTCACATCGACGATATTCATATTGTTGAAAAGTTTTTTGAGACTCTTCAATCAAATTTTTTAGAAGTATTTCATCCAATTCTCATAACTACAAGAGCTTATAAGAAAATTAGATAACTATATTAACTCTTTTTCTATTTCTTAAATTTCTTTTTATGCTTTCGAAACTTACTGTTCCTTCTTTAAGTGCAAAGAGGGTGTCATCTTTACCTTTCCCGACATTGATCCCCGGCAAAAAAGATGTGCCTCTTTGGCGAATTATAATTGATCCAGCGGTTACTTTTTCTCCTCCATAAGCTTTTACACCCAATCTTTTGGAATTTGAATCTCTTCCGTTTCTGGTAGAACCTGTTCCTTTTTTATGTGCCATTAGAAGTGTTTAATTGGTAGATTTTTCGGATTTTGGTTTAGTTTCCTTTTTAACAGTTTCTTCCTTTTTAGAAGAAGACTTAGGAGAACTCTTTCCTATTTTTATAGATTTTACCATAACTCTTGTAAGTTCTTGTCTGTGACCCATTTTTCTTCTTGTCTTTTTCTTTGGACGCATCTTGTATACAAGAATCTTCTTATCTCTTTTATGAGAAACTACTTCTAATTCAATTTTGGCATCTTTAACGTATGGTTTACCTATAGTTATGGACTCATTGTCCTTTAAAACTAAAACTTTTTCTAGTGTTATCTTGTCTTTCTCGTTTGCATTTAACCTGTCTATGTCATAGTATCTATCAACTTCGAACCAAAATTGTTGACCTGAAGTTTCTGCTATTGCATACAATTCATTACTTTCAGAAGAATTATTTGAGGAGTTTTTAGAATTTGTCATATCTTAAAGACGCTATTAGGCTCAAATTAATTATTTGATTAAGCCCAATAAGCAATCATAATTGTTTGTTTATTTTCTTATTTTGTAGTGTAATAAGTCAAGGGTTGTTTTAAATCTTTTATATCTATTCAGGAACTATAACGATGGCAGCAAGGAAAACATATATTTTAAAACTCTATGTTGCTGGAAATACTCCTAATTCGATGAGAGCTTTAAATACCTTGAGAGAAATTTTAGATAATGAATTCAAAGGAGTTTATGCTTTGAAGGTAATCGATGTACTTAAGCAACCACAACTTGCAGAAGAGGATAAAATTTTAGCCACTCCTACGTTAGCTAAAATTTTACCGCCACCAGTTAGAAAAATAATAGGTGATCTTTCAGATAGAGAAAAAGTTTTAATTGGTTTAGATCTTCTTTTTGATGAATTAACTGAAACTGAATATAGTGGAGATAAATAATACAAATTAAACTTTTAAAAAATAAAATAAATTTTGAATTTATTTTATTTTTGTTTAATTAGCACAAAACTATGAATGATAAGAAATTTGGCAAATCAAATAAAATGCAAGTCCAAAAATTACCAACTGGAATAGAAGGTTTTGATGATGTTTGTAGGGGTGGGTTGCCTGTATCTCGAAGTACACTTGTTAGTGGCACCTCAGGAACTGGTAAAACTGTTTTCTCTCTGCAATATTTACATCACGGAATTTGTAATTTTGATGAGCCTGGAATCTTTGTAACATTTGAGGAATCACCTTTAGATATTATTAGAAATGCGGCAAGTTTTGGTTGGGATTTACAAGAATTAATTGATCAGAATAAACTTTTTATTTTGGACGCATCTCCTGATCCTGATGGTCAGGATGTGGCGGGTAACTTTGACTTGTCTGGTCTTATCGAAAGAATTAGTTATGCAATTAGAAAATATAAGGCTAAAAGAGTTGCAATAGATTCGATAACCGCTGTCTTTCAACAGTATGATGCAATTTACGTTGTTAGAAGGGAAATATTTAGATTGATAGCAAGATTAAAAGAAATAGGTGTGACAACCGTTATGACTACAGAAAGGGTGGATGATTACGGACCAATTGCTAGATATGGTGTAGAAGAATTTGTATCTGATAATGTAGTCTTATTAAGAAATGTTCTTGAATCAGAGAAGAGAAGAAGAACTCTAGAAGTTTTGAAGTTAAGAGGTACTGTACATATGAAAGGTGAATATCCATTTACTATGGGAATGGATGGAATAAGTGTGTTTGCCTTAGGCGCAATGAGATTAACGCAGAGATCCTCAAATATTAGGATTAGCTCTGGAGTTAAAGATCTTGATGATATGTGTGGTGGAGGATATTTTCAAGATTCCATTATTCTCGCAACTGGAGCAACTGGTACGGGCAAAACAATGCTTGTATCGAAATTTGTTGAAGATGCTTATAACAACAATGAAAGAGCAATACTTTTTGCATATGAAGAATCTAGGGCTCAATTGCTTAGAAATGCTACTAGCTGGGGTATAGATTTTGAAAAAATGGAAAGTGATGGATTATTAAAAATTATTTGTGCATATCCTGAATCAACTGGTTTAGAGGATCACTTACAAATTATAAAAACGCAAATTAATCAATTTAAACCAAAAAGAATGGCAATTGATTCTCTCTCTGCATTAGCCAGAGGTGTAAGTTTGAACGCATTTAGGCAGTTTGTAATTGCTGTTACCGGTTATACAAAACAAGAGGAAATAGCGGGCTTTTTTACTAATACTGCTGAAGAATTTATGGGAAGTCATTCTATAACTGATTCTCATATTTCAACAATTACAGACACCATATTGTTGCTTCAATATGTAGAAATAAAAGGTGAGATGGCACGAGCTTTAAATGTTTTTAAAATGCGGGGATCATGGCATGATAAACGAATAAGAGAATTTATCATTACAAATAGTGGCCCAGAAATTAGGGACTCTTTTTCTAATTTTGAACAAATATTTAGTGGTGCCCCTCACAGAGTTGTGCCTGATCAAAATGTTCAAAATGTTTTTAGAGGAATAGATAATAATTAGATAATTTCAGATCCTGGAAAAGAATTTGAATTATTAATAGCTTTTGTCAATAATTCATCTTTATCAGATTGTGCCAAGGCTAAATCAAACCAAAACGTTGTTCCTACTCCTAATTCACTAGCCATGCGAATCTCCCCACCGTGTTTTTCAATTATTCCCCGCACTATAGATAAACCTAAACCGGTTCCTTGCTCAGTATGAACAGAATTCTCTACTCTATAAAAACGATCAAATATCTTTTCTTGATCAGCCTGAGATATTCCTGAGCCAGTATCAGCAATCTCAATTCTTACTTTTGGTAGTGGTGAAACTAATTCACATTGAGGAGCTTCATCATTTTTAATACTTGGAGGGAAAGCAGGACAGGAATCTGGCCAAGTATAAGCTCTTATAATTAGGGTGCTGTTTTTTGGACTAAATTTCAATCCATTTCCTAATAAATTATCAAAAACCTGCAAAAGTAAATCAAAATTTCCAAGAATAGGAGGAATAGTTTCCTCTATGTCATGAGCTAATGAAACATTTTTTTCTGAGGCATTAAGTCTATAATTTCTAAGAGTCTGTTCGATTGCTGGTTTTATGTCCATTTGCTCTAGCTGAACAATTTTCCCAGATTCCAATCTAGATAAATCTAATACATCATTTACAAGTCTTGTTAACCTATCAGTCTCTGAATTCGCAATTCCCAAAAATTCTATTTGTTCTTCATCAGACAGCTGATCTTTTAAATCATGTAAAGTCTCTACATAACTTTTGATATTAAAAAGCGGTGTTCTTAATTCATGAGATACATTGCTTATGAATCTATTTTGTGCCGCGTTAAGTTCAACTTCTCTAGTTAAATCTTGGATTGTCACGGCAATTCCTTTTAATTCAACTTTATTTGTATCTAAGACTGATTGCAAGACAATTCTTAAGGTTCTTGCTGGTTCTCCTAAACTGAATCTTAAATCGTCCTTCTCCTTTTCCCTGTTTAAAATAGATTCTATATTTGTATGTAAGTCGTTGGATAAAATTTCGGGGATTTCATTTAAAAATTGTTTACCTTCTAGAAATCTTCCTTCCCAACGAAATAATCTCTTTGCTGTTGGATTGGTAAGTACAATCTTGCCTTGTGAGTCCAATAATATTGCGCCATCAGCCATTGTAGCTATTAATGATTGCTGCTTGATTTGCGCCGCTTTTAGTTCTTCTATATTAGCTTCATCATAATTTTCTAACTGTGTTGCCATTCGGTTAAATCCATTTAAGAGTTCTCCAAGATCACCTGTCATGGGTAAAGAAATTCTGGATTTAAAATTTCCTTTTGAAATTTCTCTAACACCTCTTACTAATTCTCTGACTGGTCTTGTAATTGTAAGTGCATTAAATACAGCTCCAAGTATTACTAAAACCCAAATAGAGATAAAAACTGCAATGGTTACTTCTCTAGTTAAGGCAGCACTGGCTAGTGCTTTTTTATTAGGTGTTACTCCTAAAGCTAAAGTTCCAAGATATTTGCCTTTCCACAACATTGGAACAAATACATCGGTTACTTGACCTTGAGGTGTGGCATGCTGCCTAACTAATGGGAATTGTGGTCTCTTCTTCAATTCTGAAGGTAGTTTTAATTTTCGAGTGAGCTGAAACTGACTGTCTGAGCTTGTTGGTGTTGCACTGATTGGTATCCCAAGTTGAACAATATCTTCAGCATCAGTAAAGAATATATAACGTAGGTTTCGACTTGATCTCCAAAACTTTTCAGCTACATTTGAAATTTCTTTTTTTTGGTTATTAGCGACTAATTCTGTAACGTTCCCGGATAACAATAAGCCAAGATCTCGAGCATATCTAGTATCATTCATACCTGCATCTCTTTGAATACTATTTAATGCAAAAAAAGTTATTCCTGTCATTAAGAGGCTTACGACAAGAGTCGCTATGGCTAATAACTTTGTTCTTAAACTGAAACCACTCCACCAAGTGAGAATTCCATTAATCCAATAGTTAGCATTCATATCTTCATGATCAGTGATGTTATATTTTCTACTTTCTTGATTATTGGTATCCACCATAAGCTTAATTCTCCTTAGAGAAGTTTTTTCTCACTTGATGGCCTATGTCATTTCTAAAGTAAATACCCTCAAAATGAATTTCTTTTAAATTTTTGTAGGCTTTTTCAAAAACCGTATCAAAGTCTTTATCTTGACAGACGATACTTAAGACTCTTCCTCCAGCGGTTAATAATTTCCCACTTTCACTAAAAGAAGTACCTGAATCAAAAATTTGACAATCATTTGAATCAATCTTACCTATTTTTATTTGATAGCCAGTTTTATATTCGTGAGGATAACCTTTGGAGGTCGCTATTACGCAACCACTAACTTTATCAGAAGTATTAATTTTTTCATCACCAGTTAAATTTCCCATTGAGCATTTTTCTAAAAGAAATACAAAATCTTGATCCATCAAGGGCATTATTGTTTGGCATTCTGGATCACCGAATCTACAATTATATTCTATAACCTTGGGCCCAGATTTTGTGATCATTAACCCAAAATAAATTACGCCTCTATAGTCAATATTTCTTTTATTTAGCCCATCTATTGTAGGTTCAATTATCTCTTTGATAATTCTATCAAGGTAATCTTCTGTTAATAATGGGGCAGGAGAATAAGCCCCCATACCTCCTGTATTTGGACCTTTATCTTTTTCATCAAGTCGTTTGTGATCTTGGGCTGTAGGAAGTAATGTATATCTCTTTCCATCGCATAAAGCAAAAACTGAAACTTCTGGCCCTTGAATTTTTTCTTCTAAAACAACTACATTTCCAGAGTTGCCAAATTTCCCATTAAAAATTGTCTCTGCTGCTTTTATGCATTCATCTTTTGAATTAGGAATAAAAACGCCTTTACCTGAAGCTAGACCATCAGCTTTTACTACAAGTGGAATTGACGATGAATTAATAATTTTTTTGGCTTCTTTTAGAGAATTGACTTTCCAAAAGTTTGCAGTTGGAATATTTGCGTCTTGCATAAATTCCTTCGCCCAAGATTTGCTAAATTCTAGTTTTGCTCCATCTTTATTGGGACCAAACACTTTAAAATCCTTTTTTCGAAGAAAATCAGCTAATCCATTTGCCAGAGGTATTTCTGGTCCAACAACGACTAAATCTATCTTAAAAAAATCAAGCTTCTCGACTAGTTCATTTTTATTATTTATATCAATTTTTATTCTTTCACATTTATTTATTCTTTCTGAACCAGCGTTACCTGGTATTAAATAAACCTTTTTAACTATTTCATTCTTTTGAATAGCCCAAGCCAAAGAGTTTTCTCTCCCGCCGTTCCCAATTATTAAAATATTTTCCAATCTAATAAAGTTCCTAGAACTAGGTGAATGAATTCCCATATATTTGTTTTTAAGGTTATGAGGTTTCGATGAATAAATAGTTAAAATGATATAAAATCATTTCAAGTTGATCTCTAATAAATATGTTAATTATAAAAAGCACTTTAGTAATAATAATGAGGTATTAAGTTAATGAATAATAAATATGAGTTGATTTATGAAGGCAAAGCAAAAAAAGTATTTACTCATGATGATGTAGAAAAAGTAAGAATTGAATTTAAGGACGATACTACAGCTTTTAATGCATTGAAAAAAGAAAAATTTGAAGGCAAAGGCAAACTTAATTGCTTAATAAGTGCAAGAATTTTTGAGATTCTTATTGAGAAGAATATTCCAACCCATTTTATTGAACTTGAAAATGAAAATACAATGATTGCAAAAAAAATAAAAGTAATTCCACTAGAAATTGTTCTTAGAAATACTGCTTATGGTTCTTTGTGTAAACAAACGACTATCAAACCAGGAACTTTCCTATCAAAACCACTAATTGATATTTATCTTAAAAATGATGAACTTAATGATCCCCTCACTACAAAAGATAGAATTGCATTAATGAATATATTAAGCTCAGATGATTTAGAATTAATAATTGATTTAACTTTAAAAGTTAATGAAATCCTGACAAGTTTTTTTAAAAATATTCAACTTCAACTTGTGGATTTCAAATTGGAATTTGGTTATGATTTTAAAAATAATATTCTTCTGGGAGATGAAATAAGTCCTGATAATTGTAGATTATGGGATCTAAACCAAAAAAATGATACAATTGTAAGCCTAGATAAAGATAGATTTAGGAATGATTTAGGTGGTTTAATTGAAGCTTATAGTGAGATTAACCAAAGAATTAACGATTATCTTTAACCTAAATGAATAAATAATGACTTATTAAGCTTAATCAAAAATACTATGCAAAAACATTTTTTAAAATTTGGAAAGGTTTTCACAAATGTTGCCTGCACTCCATTGATTTTGATATCAAATAATTCAGAACTGGCGGCTAAGTATTTGCCAAGTGAATATGATCAATCCATAAAAAACTCAGAAGTTGCAAACATTAATAATGATTTTTTTCAAGTTAACGATTTCAAAAAAGAGAAGAAATTTCTTCTTGCCGAAAATAATAATGAAATTAATGAAGAAAGTGTTGTTATCTCAGAAATAATTATCGAAGGTTGGGAAAATCATCCTGAGGGAAGAAAACTTGAATTGGCTGCATATGATTCTATGAGCATAAAACCTGGAAGTATTGTTGATAATCAAATTTTAAATCAAGACCTTAACGCAATTTATGCTAGTGGTTGGTTTTCAGGAGTTCAAATAAAGTCTCAAGATGGGCCACTAGGTGTGAGGCTAATAGTAAATGTAGTGCCTAATCCAATTTTGAAAAAAGTTGAACTTAAACCAAAAAGCTCTTTAATCTCTGATAAATATGTAGATTATATTTTTAATAATTTTTATGGGACAACTCTTAACTTAAATGAATTTCAAAATAAGATAGAAATAATAAAAAAACGTTATGAAAAAGAGGGTTATTCTTTAGTTAGAATTAGTGGTCCCGATAGAATCTCTGAAAACGGAGTAGTAACATTAAAAGTTTCTGAGGGTATTATATCTGATGTAAAAATAAGATTCCCTGATTCTGATGGTGAATTTGTTATTGATGGAAAACCTAGAAAAGGAAAAACAAAAGATTGGGTCATAAAGAGAGAATTAAAAACACAACCCGGCACCATTTTTAATAGAAAAATTTTAGAAGCTGATATAGGTAGACTATATGCCACATCATTATTTGATGATGTAAAAGTTTCCCTTGGGCCTGACAATTTAAATCCTGGTCAAGTCATAATTTTTTTAGACTTGAGCGAACAAAGAACAGGATCATTAACCGGTGGACTAGGATATAGCAATGGTTCAGGTATCTTCGCCTCAATTGGTTTGCAGGAAACAAATACTCTTGGAAGAGCATGGTCTACAAATTTGAATCTAAATTTCGGAGAATATTCAACCACCTATAATTTTTCATTATCTGATCCATGGATTAAAGGAGATAAACATAAAACATCTTTTAGAACAAATATTTTTTTAAGCAGAGATTATCCACAAGAATTCAAAAGTGAAAAAAATGGACGCATATACGCAGTTGATGATACTAGTACTTCGACCTCTGATACTTTTTCATCAATAGTTTTAGAAAAAACAGGAGGTGGATTTTCTTTCTCAAGGCCATTAAATGGTGGAGATCCATTTAAGGTTGCTAAATGGAAAGTTCTTGCAGGAATGAATTTTAAGAGGGTAAAGATGATTGATGGTGATGGAAACAAAAAACCTTATGGTGATAGGACTCCAACAACAGGAAATATAAATGATATTATCTGTATTGGATTTACTCCAAATGATGGTTCATGTCCTGGAGAAAATACATTAGTGAGCGTTATCGCGAGTACTTCTAGAAATAATTTGAATAATTCCATCAATCCAACTTCAGGAAACAAATTTAGCTTTGGTACCGAACAATTTGTTTCAATGGGAAAAAATTCTCCAACTTTTAATAGGATGAGAGCATCATATTCTTATTTTATTCCGACAAAATTGATCAATTTAACTAAGGCATGCAAATCTAGTAAAGCTACAAGTGAAGATTGTCCTCAAGCTATTGGTTTTCAATTTAAGGCGGGAACTATTCTTGGGGAATTGCCTCCATACGAAGCATTTTGTATGGGAGGAACATCATCAGTTAGAGGATGGGGATCTTGTGATTTAGCTGTAAGTAAAAGTTTTGTTGAAGGTACTGCAGAATATAGATTCCCTATTTGGAGAATGATATCAGGAGCTTTATTTTTTGATGCAGGAAGTGATTTAGGATCTCAAAATGATGTTCCAGGAAAACCTGGTAAATTATTAGAGAAATCAGGTTCTGGTTATTCGCTTGGAGGAGGGGTTGGGGTTAAAACACCAATAGGGCCATTAAGATTAGATATTGCTAGTAAGGACCTAAGTGGAGATTGGAGATATACACTTGGAGTTGGATGGAAGTTTTAAGTGTTTTCTTGGCCTGCTAATTATGATTTCTGCTATACCTTGGCTGGTGTTATCTCCAGAGAAGGTATAGGTCTTCATAGTGGTGAAAAAACAAGAGTAAGAATTTCTCCTTATGAAAAAGAAGGATATTATGTTTCTTTCAGGGATAAACCTGGTGAGATTTTTAAGCTTACTCAAGATTTAATTGGAAGTACCATGCTTTGTACTGCGGTTAAATTAGGGGGGAGAAATTTGTATACTATAGAACATTTATTATCTTCAATGGCTGGGTGCGGGTTAAGTTATATTCATATTGAGGTTGATGGGAAAGAGATTCCACTTTTAGATGGATCAGCAATTCAGTGGGTTAAAGATTTCGAAGAAGTTGGGATAAAAAAGGCACCTAAACCAGATAATTTTTTTCAAGAGATTAATAAATCTATAATTTTAAATAAAGAAGGTTCAGTAATAGCAGCAACGCCATCTGAAAAGACTACAATTATATCCACTATAAGTTTTTCCTATAAAGCTATTGGAAATCAAACTTTTGTGATTGATTTAAATCCAAAAAATTTCGTTGAAATGATTGCTCCTGCTAGAACATTTGGTTTTAAAGATCAATTTCAAGAGTTAAGTGAACTAGGATTAATAAAAGGCGGAAGTTTGGAAAATGCCCTTGTTTGTGACGGTGATAAATGGGTTAATCCACCATTAAGATTTGATAATGAACCAATAAGACATAAAATTTTAGACCTAATTGGGGACTTGGCTTTGGTAGGGTTACCTAAGGCACAAATTTTAGTTTATAAAGGATCACATTCTTTAAATGCTTTGTTGGCCTCATCGCTAAAAAATTAACTTTATTTTTAATTGTTTTGGAAAAGAAATTATCCAGTGAAAATAATCAACTTTCCTCTGAGCACATACTAGGTTTGTTACCTCACAGATATCCTTTCGCTCTTGTGGACAAAGTCATAGAGCATATTCCTGGGGAGAAAGCGGTTGCAATAAAAAATGTAACTATAAATGAGCCTCAATTTCAGGGACATTTTCCTGAGAGACCCTTGATGCCTGGTGTTCTTATTGTTGAATCAATGGCTCAAGTTGGTGGAATAATAGTAACGCAAATGCCTGATCTTCCTAAAGGACTTTTCGTCTTTGCTGGAATTAATAATGTTAAATTCAGAAAACCAGTTTTGCCAGGAGATCAATTGATAATTTCTTGTGAGTTATTGTCTATTAAAAGACAAAGATTTGGGAAGGTCAAAGGTGAGGCGCACGTTGATGGGAAGTTGGTTTGTGCTGGAGAATTAATGTTTTCATTAGTTGATTAGGGATATGGATCATAAAAATACTGAATTAAACTCAAGCTTTAGTGGAGTCAAAGTGCACCCAAATGCTTTTGTTGATCCAAGTGCCGAATTACATGATGGGGTTATTGTCTCTCAAGGAGCTATTATCGGTCCTGATGTGACTATCGGGAAAGGAACTAAAATAGGACCGAATTCTGTTATTTCAGGAAGAACTAAAATAGGTATTAACAATAAAATTTTTCCAAGTGTTTTCATAGGTCTTGAGCCCCAAGACCTTAAATATAAAGGAGCCAATACTGAAGTAATTATTGGAGATAATAATACTCTCAGAGAGTGTGTAACTATTAATAAGGCAACTGATGAAGGAGAAAAAACAATTATTGGAAATAATAATTTGTTGATGGCTTACACTCATATCGGCCATAATTGTGAACTTGGTAATAGGATAGTTTTATCAAATAGTGTTCAAGTTGCAGGTCATGTAAAGATCGAAGATAAAGCTATTATTGGCGGTTGTTTAGGTATTCATCAGTTTGTACATATTGGATATTTAGCAATGATTGGAGGGATGACTAGAGTCGATAGAGATGTACCTCCTTTTTGTTTGGCCGAAGGGCATCCAGGAAGATTGAGAGGTTTAAATAGAATTGGAATTAAGAGAAGTGGTTTAATGGAAAATAAAGATTTTGATTTAAAGTTACTTCAAGGCACTTGGAATATACTTTTTAAATCTAATGATGCGATTTCAAATTCATTAGAAAAAGTAATGAAAGGAGAATTAGATATTTCATCTTCAAGATTGTGTAGTTTTTTAAAAGAGTCAATATCTAAAAAAAGACGAGGACCAATGCCTGTAGTTAATATATGAATAAAAAGATATTTATAAGTACTGGAGAAGTCTCTGGAGATTTGCACGGAAGTTTGTTATCAAAAGCATTATTAGATGAAGCTAAAAAAAAATCTATAGATTTAGAAATTTGCGGATTAGGCGGGGAAAGGATGAAGAAAGAAGGTGTAAAAATTCTTCAAGATACCACATCAATTAGTGCAATAGGAATTTGGGAGGCTTTACCTCTTGTTGTTCCAACAATAATAATTCAAAAAAGGTTTTACAAATTACTAAAAAAATATCCTCCTGATTGCTTAATTTTGATTGACTATATGGGACCCAATATAAAAATTGGTACTAAATTAAAAAGATCGAATACTGAAATTCCAATTTTTTACTATATTGCTCCTCAAGAGTGGGCTTGGAGGGTTGGTAATAATACTACAACAAATCTAATAAAGTTTTCGGATAAGATTTTTGCAATTTTCAAGAAAGAAGCAGCGTTTTACAAAAAGAGGGGCGGAAATGTCTTTTGGGTTGGACATCCAATGATTGATTTAACAAAAAAACTTCCTCTAAAGAAGGATGCGAGAGCCATTTTAAACCTTCGCCCAGCTCAAAACATCATACTTTTAATGCCCGCATCAAGACCTCAAGAATTGAGATATATATTACCTACTTTTATGAGAGCAGCTAAAAAATTACAACAAAAATATCCAAGTTTGGTTGTCTATCTCCCCTCCTGTAGGAATGCTTTTGATGAAATATTCAAAAAAGCCTTTAGAAAATATCAAGTTAAAGGACTTGTGATTTCTCAAAAAGAAAGTGCAAAATTAAAGCCTTACATTTATTCCCTCACTAAAATTGCTCTTTGTAAATCTGGGACAGTTAATATGGAATTAGCTTTATATGGAATCCCACAGATTGTTGGTTATAGAGTAAGTAGAGTAACTGCTTTTATTGCAAAAAAAATTCTCAAGTTCAAAGTAAAATTTATCTCCCCTGTAAATTTGTTAGTTAATAAACTTATAATCCCTGAGTTTGTACAAAAGGATTTTGATGAAAAGAAAATTTTCTTTAAATCTTGCAGGATCCTTGAGGGGAAATCAGAAAATATAAAAATTAAAAAAGGTTATGCTTTTTTAAAAAAAGAATTAGGAGAAAAGGGCGTTGTCCAGAGAACTGCTAAAGAGATTATTAATTCTATTATTTGAACTTTATAATAAAAAAATGAAATATTTCTTTCCCCTAATAATTGCTATTTCAATCTTTATCAACCCTGTAAACGCTTTTGCAGAGGAATTGATTCTTGCAGGAGGTTGTTTTTGGTGTTTAGAACATGATTTAGAGTCATTAAGCGGGATAAATTTTGTGCAAAGTGGCTATTCAGGTGGAGATTTACTAAATCCTAACTACGAAAATCATGAAGGACATCAGGAAGTGGTTTTGGTGGACTATGATTCCAAATTGGTAACTTTACCCGAGATACTTAGGCTATATTTCAGAAATATTGATCCTCTAGACAGCAAGGGTCAATTTTGTGATCGTGGAGATTCTTATAGGCCAGTGATTTTTTTCAAAGATGAAACTGAGGAAAGTGACGCAAAAAATGCAATTCTTTCGGCCTCTAATGAATTGCGAGTGCCATTAGAAAAAATATCTGTAGAACTAAAATCAAAAGGTAAATTTTGGTTGGCTGAAGAATATCATCAGGATTTTGCTGAGAGAAATGAATTAAAATATAAGTTCTACAGATTCTCATGTGGGAGAGATCAGAGATTGGATAAATTATGGGGGGATAACGCTAGATCAATAAATCTTTGGACTGAATGATTTTAAATATAGTTATTTATTTTTAATCCATTGAACAAGAGTTTTAACTCCAAAACCAGTTGCACCTGATGGGTTTATTCCCTTATTCTTATCAGTCCAACAAGTCCCAGCAATATCAATATGAGCCCATTTAATTTCTTTATCAAAGAATTCCTCTAAAAACAAAGCAGCGGTGATTGACCCACCTGCTCTAGGACCTGTATTTTTCATGTCAGCTATATGAGACTTTAACCCTTCTTTATAAGATTTTTGTAAAGGCATTTGCCATAATTCTTCTCCAGACTGGGCTGATGCAGCTTTTAGGTCATTTGCTAGATCATCATTATTACTCCAGAATCCAGCTACATCATTCCCCAATGCAACAACAATAGCTCCTGTTAAAGTAGCGAGATCTATTATTGAATCCGGTTTTAAATTAGATGCGTAAGTTAAAGCATCAGCTAATGTGAGTCTACCCTCAGCATCAGTGTTATTTATTTCAATTGTCTTACCATTAGATGCTTTAACTACATCCCCAGGATGCACTGCAGATCCATTTATCATGTTTTCGCAAGATGCCACAATAAAATGAATTTCTAATCCCTTTGGTTTTATTGCCCCAAGTGCTTTTGCTGCTCCTAAAACTGCAGCGCTTCCGCCCATATCATATTTCATCATTTCAATTTGAGAGGCTCCCACTTTCAGATTGTATCCTCCAGAATCAAAGGTTAAACCCTTCCCAACAAGCGCAATCTTTTCTTTTATAGGCCCCTCTGACTTTAAAGTAAGATGTATAAATTTAGGATCTAGATCAGATCCTTTTGCTACAGCTAAATATGCACCCATCCCTAAATCTTCACAATCTTTTGCCTCTAAAATTTTTACTCCCAAACCATGATCTTTAGCTATTTGAGAAGCTTGTATAGACATTTCCTGAGGAGTAAGGCTATTTGGAGGGGCGGCTACGAGTCTTCTTGCTAGTTCTACACCTTCACATATTTGTGCTGTTTCTTCAAAACTAATATTCTCAAATTTTTTCAAATTCAAAAACTCTATCTCTTTAAGAACTTTCTTTTCATCTTTTTTCTTATTGAATCTATTGTCCTTATAGGCAGATAATCTTACCGACTCTGCTAATTGATTTATTTCTAGTTGTGAATTTATAAATTCCCAAGGTAACAAGATGCTCATTTTTTCATTTTTATCCACCGTTTTCCTAACTAGATTTCCTATAGAGTTTTCGATGTCACTTTTATTTAGGTCTTTTGATTTGCCAAGACCAACTATGAATAAAGTTTCTAATTTTTGATCTAAAAATTCAAAGCTTAAAGTTTTTCCTTTTTCTCCTTTAAATTTTTTTTGAGTAACTTTTTTTAGTAATAATTTTGGGTCAATAACAAATTTTATGTTTTCAAGTTGGCTTGCAATTTCTTCTTCCAAAACTCCAAAAATTAATGAAGCACCTTGCCAGTTGTCTAGATTTTTTTGGAATGTGGAAAATTGCATTTGTAAAATGGTTTTAATTAACTTTTAATTGTTTGTGAAAGTAGTTGCCCACCTATCTCGAGTTTCTTTATTAAAAGGTGGTAACCATAAATATATCAGTTGCTGTTCTAATTTACGTCTTAATTTTACTTCTTTAGGTACATCTAAGAAGAAACGAATATCTTGGTGACTTGAGAGTTTGTTATGAGCTAGGGCTTCTTTATAGTTCATGAGGTAATTTTTACAGTCATGTTCTCCCTTCCATCTTTTATTTGCTGAATTTGTTTCTCCTATATAAAGGATTATTTTAGAACTCTCCATCGAGTCAATTACAAAATACATTGCTGGCCCATTGTGTATATATTGATTGGTTCTCCAAAAGTTCAATGATAATGGCTGCAAGGAAAACGGATCAATTTTTCTTTCCTCGGAAATTGTATTTATAGGAAGACTTGTTTGGTGTAAAGTTTTATTGTGAGTATCTTTTGAAATATTGAATTGGTAATTATATATTCTATCCCTCCACTCTGTTAGGATTTCGCCTTTGATTTTTAGATCATTTGAGTGTTGAAAATTTATTGATGTATTTACATTTGAACCAAATAATTCAAATTGTCTATTTTGGTTTGAAATATTATTCACGTTAAATTTTTCCAATATTTATAAAACAGTTTTACTAAATTTAATTCTGAAAAAATATAAATCAAAGAATTATTTATAAACTAAAATTTATTAATCTTCTAATCAATTTAAAAGATTCTTGTTATCTTGTAGTTGAGCCTTAATCTGCGAAGTAAAAAAATAGAAATGGGATTCTTTGAATCAGACATCGTTCAAGAAGAAGCTAAAAAGCTTTTTACAGATTACCAAGAACTTATGAAACTTGGCTCTGATTATGGAAAATTTGACAGAGAAGGGAAAAAAATGTTTATAAAGAAAATGGAATCTCTTATGGATCGTTATAAGGTTTTTATGAAGAGATTTGAATTGTCTGAAGATTTTCAAGCAAAAATGACAGTAGAACAATTAAAGACACAGTTAAGTCAATTTGGGATTACTCCTGATCAAATGTTCGATCAAATGAATAAAACCTTAATAAGAATGAAGGATGAACTTGATAAAACTTCTTAAAGTTAACGGTTAAAGCTTCATGACAGATAATTTAAAATTGCCATCATGGCTGTCAAGAGGAATAGAAGAATATTTTCCAATTAAGGGAACAGATCAAACCTTTTGGGAGATAATTGATCATGCGAAAAAAAATAATAAAAAATTAAGGGTTAAACTCGGCATCGATCCAACTGGAACCGATATTCATCTTGGGCATAGCATATTGTTTAAAAAACTTAGGGCATTCCAAGATAATGGACATATTGCAGTTTTAATTATTGGTGATTTTACTGCTCAAATTGGAGATCCAACCGGAAAAAATAAAACAAGAGTTCAGTTATCGGAAAAACAAGTCAAGGATAATGCAAAAACATACTTAACCCAATTAGGGATGGGAAGGCCAGCCAATGAATCTATTTTAGATTTTGATGCAAAAGATAGGATAGAAATTAGATATAACAGTGAATGGTTAAAAGGATTAAATCTTAATTCCATAATTGACTTAATGGGGAGTGCAACAGTTAGTCAAATGCTTGCTAAGGAAGAATTTAATAAAAGGTACACTGCGCAGGTTCCAATTTCTTTGCATGAATTCTTATATCCACTATTACAAGGTTACGATTCGGTAGTTGTTCAATCAGATATTGAGCTTGGAGGCACCGATCAGAAATTTAATATTGCAATAGGAAGAGACCTTCAAAGGCATTTTAAACAAGACCCTCAATTTGGTGTTTTGCTGCCAATTTTGACAGGATTAGATGGAGTTAAGAAGATGAGTAAATCTGAATTTAACACTGTCGGTTTAACTGAAGATCCTCTTTCAATGTATTCAAAATTAGAAAAAGTACCCGATAATGTAATACCCACCTATTTTGAATTGCTTACTGAATTAGATTTAAGTTTTCTGGAAAACTCAAATCCTCGCGAATTACAGAGAAGAATGGCTTTAGAAGTTACTACTTTATTCCATGGGGCCGAAGAAGCATTAAAGGCGCAATCAAACTGCGAAAAATTATTCCTTGGATACAAAGAAAAAGTTGGAGAAATTCCAGAGATTTCTTTAAAAGAAGTAGTTTTCCCAGTAAAGTTCTTCTACTTATTAAGTGTTCTAAAACTTTTCAAATCTAGCAGCGAATCCAAAAGATCTATTAAAGGTGGGGGTGTAAAAATTGATAGTCAAAAAGTAATAAATCCTGATTTAGTTTTTAATTCAAAAAATGATTTGGAAGGAAAAATTTTGCAAATTGGAAAAAAAATATTTAAGAGGTTTGAAAACTGAAAATTGATGAATAACAGATTTAATTCAGAAGATAAAATAATATTGGCAATTGATGGATTAGATGTAAGTCAAGCAAAATTACTTTTGGAAAAATGTCCTAATATTAGGTGGGTTAAAGTTGGTTTAGAACTTTTTGTTAGGGAAGGTCCAAGAGTTATTGAAATCTTAAAAGGTTTAAATAAAAAAATTTTTTTAGACTTAAAATTTCATGATATTCCAAATACCATGCGTGCAGCATGTTTCCAAGTTTCAAAATTAGGGGTTGATATAATTTCTATTCATGCTTCAGCGGGTTTAAAAGCTCTTAAGGATTCGAAAAAAGCATCTTTAGAAGGAGCCACCTCAGTCAGTCTAAAACCTCCATTGGTTGTAGGAATAACTGTTTTAACAAGCTTTTCTCTTAAAGATTTTCAAACTGATCTTGATAGAAATAATTCAATTGAAGAAAATGTATTGAGACTTGCAAAGTTGTCTTTTGATGCCGGATTAGATGGATGTGTTTGTTCCTCTTGGGAGGTAAAAATGTTGAGATCTATTTATAAGGATAATTTTGAACTTATTACACCAGGTATCAGATTAAATATTGATAATAAAGATGATCAAAATAGAATTATGACTCCCCATAAAGCTATAGATAATGGCGCTTCTAAGTTGGTCATTGGTAGATCAATTTCAAAAGCTATAGATCCTAATAAAGCTCTAATAGAAATATTTAAATCTATTGATTCTGATTAATTTTGGATTCTTCTCCTTTAAGCAATCTTGTTATGTTTGTTCTATGTTTCCAGATTACTAATAATGCAACAATTAAACTGATAAAAAAGTATGAGTGCATAAATTTACCTAGGGAAAAAAACATAAAAATAGGAAGTAAGATTGCAGCTGAAATACTGGATAAAGAAACAAATTTAGTTTTTGTTAGGACTATTAAAAAAATGCCAAGAGATGCTAGTCCAACTTTCCAAGAAAGAGCTAAAAACATACCTAATCCAGTAGCTACAGCTTTCCCTCCTTTACCTCTAAGCCATATTGGCCAAATATGTCCTGAGATAGCAGATATCCCCGCTATTACCTGTATTAATCCTTGATCTGTATAATACTGAGCAATTTTTACTGCAATAAGGCCTTTCCCAACGTCAATGATAAACACAAAAAGTGCTGGCCATTTCCCAACATTTCTTAAGACATTTGTGGCACCTGTAGATCCAGAACCCATAGTTCTTAGATCTATATTTTTGAGATATTTTCCAATTAAAAAACCTGTCGGAAGTGATCCTAAAAGATAACTTGTAAAAATTATTAAGATGTTCATAAACCTTAGTTTAGTTCAAGATCATCGTAAATTTCATTATCTGAACCAGCAAATGCAACCCATAATGGGAATTGAAGTATTGGAATTTCAACAGAAGTTTCTGCAGCATCAATGATAATAAATGGCAATTCTTCATTGGCTTCTAATCTATCAGCTCTTTCGATTACACCTTCCGGCCTTTCAAACAGAACAATCCCACTATTAGGTCCAAAGTCATCCCTTGTAAGACCAAGTGAATCTTGGAGAATTCTTCTCCATTCACCTAATCGTTCAGGCTGCGAAGCTAAAATAAGTGTCTGAAATTGATCCCCATATAATTCGCCAAGAATAGATATTAAGCCAGCTGATAACAAGGCATTTTTTTGTCGAGACCCTCTACTTTCAAGAGAACCTCTTCCGCCCATGTTAAAGAACCAATCATCCATAATTTCTATATCTGAGGAATCAAGACTCCGTCTTAATTTCCAAGGTTCTGCATAAAAGTCGGGTTGTTCTGTGAAACTTGAAAAGCAACTTTTTATAATCTCTTCATCTGGCTTAAATGTTTCGGAAAGAGCAGGAACATTAACTACATTATTTGTGCTATTGTCTTGCTTTTTCTCATCAAGGGGAGAAGGCTTTACGATTATTGGTTGAGAAACTAATTCAAGTTTCTCTACATTTTGTGAAAGATTCTGTAAAGCTCCAGTTAAGTACTCTTGAAAACCTTTAACTCTTTTAGCAATATTATCTGACTGTCCTTTAAAATTAGACTCAATATCTTTTTCTATTTCATTTTTTTTTGCTTCTAACTCTTTTATTTCTTTAACTAAAGAATCTTTTTTTGAAAAGAGATCTCTAAAAATTTCATTAGAAATTTCATCAAAAGATTTAGTTGATTTATTGTTTTTCGGTGTAATTTTTTTATTTTGAGTTGTATTTTTCTTACTAATTTGTTTTGTTTTATCATCTGAAATTGACTTATCTATCTTTAATTCCTTTTCAGGATTATTGTCGGAAATTTCTGTATTGGTCATTTAAATAATTTTGATGATTAGGCAAAGTCTGAATTTTAAGAATTTTTAATTTCCAGGGAGTCAACTTTTTTTATGAGCTCATCTTTTAATTGCTTTGGATTAAATAAAATTGGTAATAAATGAGGACTGGACTTTTCTCTAAAATAAAAAATACCTGGGATTATAGGGAAAAAGAATTTCCATGATATCCAGTTCTTGAATGGAAAAGTTCTAATCTCTTTCCCTAATTGTAAAACGATAAAATCATCATTTGTTATTTTTATTCTTAAGGTGAATGACTGAAGTAATAAAAAAAAGCTAAAAGAAGCAAAAACTATTGTTGGCAAAGAACCAATATTCAAAAACAAAAGCATAAAACTTAAAACTATTAAAATAATTGGCAACTGAAATGAAGGAGATATTATTACTGGCTCCTCTTTTTTTGATTTAGTATTAAACATAGGATCATCCAAATAAAATTTGCGTTAGTAATACATCCATTAAAGATACAGTAACGAGAGTCATTACAACTGCACCTGTTGTACTTGTTCCAACTTCTTTTGGACCTCCTTTGGTTGTAAGTCCATATCCACAAGCAATGATTGAAATAAGTAATCCGAACACTACAGATTTTATTAACATTGAAGTTAAGTCTGCACTGGTTAAACTCACATTGCCTGATCTTACAGATGTCCAAAAAACTATTGGAGGAACTTTATAAAAAATTGTGCTCCAAATTTGTCCGCTCCATAAAGCTACAGATAAAAACAAAAGACACTGTATTGGAGACATTATTACCATCGATAGTAACCTTGGGACTACCAAATATTGGATTGGTTCGGTCCTTAACATGGTTATTGCCTCAATTTGTTCTGTGACTTTCATAGTACCCAGTTGAGCAGCATAGGCAGTTGCAACCTTCCCAGTCATTAAAGTAGCAGTTAAAAGGGGAGCCATTTCTCTGGCCATGCCTACTGCTAATAAACCTCCAATTTCACTTGAAACCCCCATACTTGTAAGTTGTGATGCAACTTGAATATTAAAAACTGTACCTGCGGCAATTCCCGTAATTAATACAATTAACAAACTCCCAGGACCTGACTCCATAAGTTGCTCAAAGAGATCATTTTTGGAAATTTTACCCTTAAAGATAAAATTAATTGCTTGCCCGCCAATGACTAGGCTGCTTAGAAGTCGTTTGAAAAAATCAAGGTAATACATATCTTTATATTAGTTTGTAATTAATTTTTGATCCCATTTTCTCATGATTAAAAGACCAATGATTACCATTATTGAGGGTATAAAACCAATACATAATCTAATAGTTAGTTGTGCTGAGTAGCATTGATCAATAATATTTAGGCCATCTTTATCAACAAAGCATGATTGATAACCCGATAAATACAATAAAAATCCTAATAATTGAACACTAAACGCGATACCAATCTTCTGAATAAGTACCATCCAAGCAGTATATAATCCCGCTGGTTTCTCTGGGTCTTCGTCTATTGCATCAGGAAGTAGTGACCAAGGGATTAGAAAAGCAGTTGAAGCTCCAATGCCAATAAGACAGATTATGAAAATTAAAAGAATGAACAGAAATATGTTGCTGGCATTTAGGAATAAACTATCTCCAACTCCTGAAATTTTTGATAATGAAGGTAAAAATAAAGCCGCTGTACATGAAATAATCCATATAATAGCTCCATAGTTTAACGCTGAAATCCTGTTCAATTTATTTGATACTCTGGTCCATATTTGTAAACCTACTAAAGCGCTAATTTGGAAAGGTATCGGGATCCACTTCGCAATATATGTTGGTACATTCAGTACATCCTCGACATAGATTAATGCTACTGTTTGCATTAATTGTAAGGCGCACCACAGAAGAATATAGAGCGTAATAACTTTTAGAAATTTTTTATTTCTGAAGATTCTTTTGAATTGAAGTGTTATAGCTTCAACTTTTCCTGAAGGCCTTCTTGCTTTTTTTGCGAATGGAGCTAATCCCCAACAAGAAATTAATGTTGCAGAAACTGCAATACATCCGCTTATTTTACCCATTAAAAAATATTCGTTATTTGCTGATCCTTCGGAACCTAATATAACTCCAGCAATTATTAAACCAGTTAGTCCTGCAATTATTGAGCCAGTAAATCTAGATGCGTTTAGTCTTGTTCTTATTGCTGTTTTTTCAGAAATTTCAGTAGAAAGAGCTGCGAAAGGAAGATTAATACTTGTATAAGCAGTCATTACGATTATAGAAATTATGGCATAGTAAATTGTCTTAGTTAGCACTGAACCAGTGGGTGTCCACCATATCGCAGCTAAAGAGAAACCAAGGGGAACAGATGCTGCTACCATCCAAGGGATTCTAGGCCCCCATCTTGATTTAGTACGATCACTTAACCATCCAATTAAAGGATCATTTACTGCATCCCATATCTTTATTAACATTAATAATGATCCTGCAATTATTACTGGTAAACCAGCGGAAATAAAAAATTTGAAAAGAAAAAAACCAAATTGTGTCGCGACTAAACCTGTGCCTGCATCTCCTAGCCCATAAGAGAACATTAATCTTGTTGTTGATCTAGAAATATTTTTTTTCGAGTGTGAATTTTCCAATCTTTTTACTTTGTTTATTGTTTGATAATGTATTATTGCAATGGTAATTCTATTACTTAATGCGGGCGTGGTTTAGTGGTAAAACCTCAGCCTTCCAAGCTGAAGATGCGGGTTCGATTCCCGCCGCCCGCTTTTAGAATAAATTATTTTTTGCCCCAAATACTTCTTCCGAAATGATTAGTAAAGAGCTTCTACTCTTTATTGAAACAGATTTTTCATTAATAGTTAAGGGTTCAAAAATCTCAGAGATGCTAGTGTCAATAACTTTTAACCAATTATATTTACATTTCGGCAAAGGGAAATCGATAGTTTTTGAATATGCATTTAAACCTATCCAAACCAGCGGACTAGTATTGTCTTTGTTAATGCTAAAGGCAACTGTGTGAGACCAACTACTCCAATCGGGGCTATCTAACTTTGTTCCATGCCAATGATATGTTGGAATATTTTCATTGTTTTGATTATTAGGGAAGAATGATGGATTGAAAATGTTTATTAGTTTTTTTCGGATTTTTATAACGTATTTAAAGTATTCTAATAATTCCAAATCTTGTTGACCATGTTCCCAATTCATCCAGCCCAACAAATTATTTTGGCACCAAGAATTGTTGTTCCCGCCTTGTGATCTTCCTATTTCATCACCCATGAGTATCATTGGAACACCTTTAGAGATAAGTAAACTAAGAATAAGATTTTTTTGTTGTCTTTTTCTTAAATCATTGATTAATAAGTTCGTAGTTGGTCCCTCAGTACCATGATTCCAAGAATTGTTATGGTTATCTCCGTCTCTATTTTGTTCTCTATTGGCAAAATTATGTTTTCTATTGAAACTTACTAAGTCTTTTAGAGTGAATCCATCATGTGAAGTGATAAAATTTATCGACTTTGGAAAAATATTATCTTCTTTATAAATAGATGGGGTCCCTTTTATTTTATCGCTCATATTCCAAGCTGTATCTTTATCCCCCTTCCAAAATCTCCTCAAGTCATCTCTAAAATGACCATTCCAAGTGAAAGTATTCTTAGATGGGAAATCACCTAATTTATATAAACCGCCACAATCCCATGGCTCACTTATGAATTTGATATCGATAAGTTCTGGTTCACATTCTATATCTTCAAAAATTGGAGGATTATCAAGCGGTGAAAGATTTTCTCCTCTTGATAGGGCAATTCCTAAATCAAATCTAAAACCATCAACTCCTAATTCACTCGCCCAACATTTTAAAGATTCAATTATTAGTTTTCTAACTAATCCTCTGTTTGCTGCAATAGTATTACCACATCCGGAGACGTCCTGATAATTTTTATCTTTTCCAATAAAGTAATAAAGATTTTCATCTATACCTTTCCAAGATATTGCTGGCCCTTTTGAATCACCTTCGCATGTGTGATTGTATACAACATCTAAGATGACTTCAATGTCTGCTTTATGACATTCCTCTACAAATCTTCTAAATTCCTCTCTATTCTTTTCGGCGGATTCATTCGAAAGATATTCAAAATGCGGAGTAAACCAATTAATTGGACTATATCCCCAAAAATTTTTTAGACCATTTGGGGCATCAGTAGGATCAAAACAAAAAATTGGAAGTAATTCAATTGTTGTAATACCCAGTTCTTTGAGATAAGGAATTTTTTTTAAAAATTTCTTAAAACAACTTTCATCTTTATCAGTTGATTCAGTGAAAGCTTTGATATGGAGTTCATAAATAATTGTTTCTTCCCAAGAATGTTTCGGTCTTGGATAGTCCTTAAAATTAAATAATTTTCTATCGCAAACAACACTTTTAAGACAAGAATTAGTATTTTCTTGATTTTTTAATGCATTTTCTCTTTTATAACTTCTCCATCCGGTAATACCCCTTGAACATGGATCAAGTAATACTTTTTTTTCATAGTTATTATTAATCTCATTATTTTTTTGTTTCACTCTAAAAGCATAAATACAACCTTCATCTAGATTTTTTATTTCCGCATGCCAGTATGGACCTGTATTATGAGTCTGATCTAATTTGAATGTGCTTTTTGGGGAAATAGAGTCTTCTTTCTCAAATAATAAGATTTCTACATATTCTGCATTTGTGGCTACTAAGGAAAAATTAATCCCTTGTGAAGTTAGAGAACTCCCTAAAGGAAATGGTTTACCTTTATTGAGATGAATCACTTTTTCTTTATCATTGTTTAGTTAAATATTGAGATAATTTATTTAAATTACTGATATTTGAATAATAGATGCAAAATTTAAAAAAAAAACTCAAATTTAAGGCTTCACTAATCAACTTAATTAGATCTTGGAGAGTATTAATTTTCTAATTAATTACAATTTCTTCATCCATCTGCTCAGTGCATAAAACGATTTATAGAGAAAGTTTAATAATGAGAAAACTAGATTTTTCTTGATTTCAAAATACAAATTGTGTTTTTTCATGTGATGAGAAGAAAATATATCTGAAAATTAATAAAACATAATAAATAGCTCAAATTCTTAAAATCAGACCCCCTTTGACATTTCCCCCCTTTGCTAAATGTAGTTAGATTTTTAATGCTAAATCTAGTGCCACCAATGCTTTTTGCTGTTCTCTAAACGAAGAGGCTATTTTTTATAAATAAAAAAGCGCGGCTATAAGAAATAAATAATGTTGCTAAAAATGTCCCTAAAATTTGTATAAAGCTTTGCGCCGCCGGCATTTTCGGTTGCCGTATTTGTATTTGCTCCATATGATGTGAAAGTTCGAGGTTTAAACTCGATTTAAATCTTGTTTTAACCCCTAGCTTTAATTTAAATTTCAATGAACAAAGCTGATTTAGTAAATCTTGTTGCAGCTCGTACAGAGCTCACAAAAACGGATGTTTCTTTAGTTGTTGATGCAGCTATTGAAACTATTGTTGATTCAGTAGTGGAAGGCAAAAAAGTCTCTTTACTAGGATTTGGTTCTTTTGAACCAAGAGATCGTTCTGCAAGACAGGGTTTAAACCCTAAGACAGGCGAAAAAATAGCAATACCCGCTAAAAGAGTTCCAACATTCTCTGCAGGTAAACTTTTTAAGGATAGAGTTCAAGGGTAATTTTTTTAATCTATTTCTTCCTTTAATAACAAGGTGCTCTTTTAGGGCATCTTTTTTTTTAAATCGTAAAAAGATGCAATTAGCTCAATGCCCACTATTCTTAACGAGTTATCCAAAATTTTGAAATCTTAAGAAGTAATGAAATGTTTAACTATTTTATTCCTTAAATTTTTGTTGTTATCTAATTTTGTTATGGCTGAAACAATACCAACAAAGTCTAAGATTTTAAAACAATCTAGTAATTGTTTTAAAGATTCTCGAACCCAAATATGTAAGGAATTAGTTTCTGAAATAGAAAAACTTCAATTAGTAGTATTTGACCAAAATAGATTCAAATGTCAATCAAGTTTATTGGGGCTGCAAACGGAAATTATTGAAGCTCATTTTTTTAATAATTTCTCAAATGAGAAAATTTCATTAATGATCCCATATGTGATTAAAAATTGTTAATTATTAAAATAATTTATTTTTTTGGAATATTATAAATTTGTTATTTAATTTGTAATGGTAAAAGGTTTTTCTGATAATGAAGTTAAGAATAATACTCAAAATACTCAAATAAAAGAAAAAAAAGGCATAGCTGGTTTTCTTAAAGGCAAGAAATTTACTTACACTTTGCCAGGCAAAAAACAAATAAATATTTTTGGATCAATAGTAATAGGCTTAAATATCATTTTAGTATTGCTAGTCATCCTGTATTTAAAGAATCAAGAATTCCATGACTTTGTATTTAATGTTGGACGTTAGCTATATTTTTAGATCGAAAGATTTTATTAGATGATATATTTAAATTTTAGAATATCTTATGAAGGTAGTTAATTTAGTTTCTCAAGTATTTTTTTGGTTAATAACTGTTCTATTTTTGATATATTTTCTAACAGGTTATGACTCCGCTTTTGAGGCAGACCAAAATTGTCATTCATATCTTTCAAGTTACGATAACCTCTCTGGAAATTATGGTTGTGACCATGATACTGAGACTCATCAGTGGATACTTTACGAGTCCAATGAAAGTAAAGAACCAGCAAAAATTATTAAGAAATTTAGGTACAAGTTTTTATAAATCAATTTTCTTATAAAAAAACTTTGCAGATATAATAGAAATAATAGCTGTAATTGTGAAAGTAAGATATTGATATATGCTTCCTTCTAAGTAGATTTTATTTTTATATAGAGGAAAATCCACTAAAGATCCTATAGTACCCCAAATAATTACCCAAACAGATATGTATAAGAATACTTTTATTGGATTAGATTTTTTTGCTTCCATTTTTAATTAATACCAAAAATTGATGAAGTAACAGGTCTGCCGCTAAAAACTAACTCGGTTAATATAAGCATTAAGAATCCAATCATTGCTGCTCTCCCATTTACAAGTTCAGCACTACTATTAAATCCAAAAACATTCTTTACTTCATCTCCCTGATTGTCTACCCATTTTGAGTATTCATTATCAGTTAATGATGTATCAGTAAAATCATCATTTTGATTTTCTGTTGGAGAGCCGTTTTCTTGCATAGAGTTTTATAATATATTCTAGTAATTTTAAAGCTAGTTTATATTATTAAATTAAAGTCGAAATTATAAAAAAAATTAAGACAAAAATTATTATCCATAATAATTGCAATCTCAAAATTAATTGACAAATTAATTTAATTTTCTCTCCAGTGCAATTATCTCCATTCACATTGATCTTTGGCTTTTTAATAATCTCATTTTTATATTTACTTTTTCCACCCAATGTTATTCCAGAAATATAAGCAAATATAGCTTCTGAAATCCCAGCATTAGGCGAATCATATTTTTTACCATCAAGATAGCTTTTTTTTATGATCGATCCATACTCATTAATTTTGGGACTAACTAAAGGTAATGTAATTAAAACTAATCTTGAAGGAACAAACGTAAAAATATCTTCAATTTTTGCACTGAAAAAACCTAAATATTGAAAATTATCATATCTGTAACCTATCATTGAATCTAAAGTACTTATGGCTTTATAAGAAAAACCAAGTGATAAAGGCCCTGGCAGAAAAATTGAAAATTTCATAAAAAAAATTCCAATAAAAATCCAAAATAATGGCCCAAATATTCCATCAACAGAATTCTCGGTAAGACTCTCTGTACTTGATCTCAAAAGATGTTCTAAAGAAGATGAACTTACATCCCTACTAACTATCCTTTGTACCTTCTCTTTGATTATTCTCTTATTTTGGTCATTAATTTCTTTGCGTTCTATTAGCTCTGCAATCTCTTTCACACTTGAAATAAGTCCCTTAGAAGCAATACAACTTGAAAGTCCAAAAAAAATTAGCAATCCACTAAATAAATTATTTTTTGATTGCACATAACTGATTTCTATCAATTTACCTAAACCAAAACTCATTCCTATGGTGGATATAGCTACTAATAAACCTCCCCAAAACAATATATTTTTATTTTCCCCAAAATTATTTATAAGGTAATCAGATATTTCTTTTATGTAAAAGCCAATTACTTGTACAGGGTGGATTAAGAATCTTGGATCGCCGATTAATAAATCAAAACCAATCGATCCAAGGAATATTAAAAATAAATTTATTTCAGCCAACTGAACATCGAGCGCAAACCTTTACCTACTTTCTCAATTTCATGTTTTGAGTTCTCTTCTCTTAATTTTGTCATTAAGGGTTTGTTTTTATCACATTCTTCCACAAAATTCTTAGCGAAAGTTCCATCTTGAATATCTTTTAGAATTTTCTGCATTTCTTTTTTTGTATCACTATTGATTAGTCTTTTACCACTTACATAATCTCCATATTCTGCAGTATTTGAAATGGAATCTCTCATTTGAGATAAGCCTCCCTTTACCATTAAATCAACAATAAGTTTTACTTCATGTAAGCATTCGAAGTAAGCAAGTTCCGGTTGATAACCTGCCTCTACAAGAGTTTCGAATCCTGACTTGACAAGTTCTGATAATCCTCCGCACAAAACCGCTTGTTCGCCAAATAAATCAGTTTCTGTTTCTTCTTTGAAGTTTGTTTCAAGAATCCCAGCTCTCGTTCCTCCAATCCCTTTAGCGTAAGCCATTGCCAATGATCTTGCACTTCCGGAAGAATCCTGCTCTACAGCGAACAGTGCTGGAACTCCTTGACCGTTCTGATATTCCCAACGAACAGTGTGTCCGGGTCCTTTTGGGGCAATCATTACAACATCCACAAAACTAGGAGGTTTGATAAGTCCGAATCTTATATTGAAGCCATGAGCAAAACTTAGTATCTTTCCTTCTTTTAAGTTAGGTTCTATTTCCTTGAGGTAAACATCTTTCTGAAACTCATCTGGGAGGAGAATCATAATCCAGTCTGCTTTTTTGCAAGCTTCAGAAACGCTAAATACTTGTAGACCATCGCTAATGGCTTTGCTTTCAGACTTACTTCCTTTATATAATCCAACAATCACATCCATACCGCTATCTTTGAGGTTTAGGGCATGTGCATGACCTTGTGATCCATATCCAATAATCGCTATTGTTTTATTATTTAAAAGACTTAGATCTGCATCTGTGTCGTAAAAGAGTTGGGTCATTAGTTGTAGCTTCTTTGCATTGGATAATTAATATTTTAGACATTAAAGGTGTAAATAAACCAAAAAATTATTAATTTAAAAATTAAAATTAAAATATTAAATTAGAAAATTTAAGACTGATTTGCTTCGCTTGGATGTGTAATTACTCTATCAATTAACCCATAGTTTTTTGCTTCTTCAGCACTTAGAAAATAATCTCTATCAGTATCCTTTTCAATTTTCTCAAATGATTGGCCTGTCATATCTGCCATAGACATATTTAACATATCTTTAATTCTTAAAATCTCCTTAGCTTCTATTTCAATATCACTTGCTTGACGTTGAGAAGTTCCTCCAAGAGGTTGATGAATCATTATTCTGCTATGAGGCAAAGCAACTCTTTTACCTTTTGTTCCAGCGGCTAATAGGAACGCTCCCATTGAGGCTGCGAGGCCTACGCAGATTGTTACTACATCACTTTTTACGTATTTGATAGTGTCATATATAGCCAAGCCAGCGGTAACTGATCCTCCTGGGCTGTTTATATATAGATAGATAGGCTTGGAATTATCATCAGAATCTAGATAAAGCATTTGTGCAACAAGGCTATTAGCAATACCATCATTCACTTCTTGTCCAAGAAAAAGAATTCTTTCAACGCCTAGTCTTGTGTATATGTCGACCCATCTTTCGTATTGACTTCCTGGAAGTCTGTAGGGCACGCTTGGAGTTCCTATTGGCATGATTTTAAAATAGTTTTGTGAGTGTTAAATTTTATTTGGTAAATCTTTTTGACTTGTAAGTATTCTATCTATAACTCCATAATCTAAGGCTTCTTGGGGGTTGAGATAACTCATCCTGTCAGAGTCTTTTGAGAGTTCTTCGATAGTCTTTCCAGTATTACGAGATAGAATCTCCAGCATTGATTTTTTATTTTTCAAAACTTCCTCAGCTCTTATTTGTATATCGGTTGCTTGGCCTCTTGCACCGCTTATAGGTTGATGTAAAACAATGGAAGCATGTGGAAGAGCCGCCCTGTGTCCCTTAGTGCCAGATGAAAGGATAACTGCAGCGGTCCCCATTGCTTGCCCGATACATATTGTGTGTACTGGAGGCTTGATGTAGCTTATTGTGTCGCAGATAGCGAAAGCTTCTGTTTCAAAACCAACTGCGTCTCCAGTGTACCAACTTGTCCCAGTTGAATTGATATAGAAATAGATTGGTTTTTCTGGATCCTCAAATTCTAGATAAAGAAGTTGAGCAATGATTAGCTCGGTAACATCCATTCCTAGTTGTCTTTTCGCATCATCATCTGAAAATAATGGTAAACCAAGATAAACAATTCGCTCTTTCAGTAAAAGGGAGGGAAGATCAGGGGGCGGGGTCCTCATAACGGTGTTTTCGCCGTAATAAGGAGCAGATACAGTCATTTGTATCACGAAATTAAGATTGAACTGATTCTAGCTAGATTTAACCCTGTGTCGCTGGTGATTTAAAAGATTTGTTTGACTCAGGATTATTTATTAGTTTTCCAAAGACCATTCTTCCAGTGGGAGTTTGTAATGCTCCTGTTATGACAATATCTAATCTGCTTCCTACAAAATTCTTTGCCTCATCAATAACAACCATTGTTCCGTCATCTAAATATCCAATGCCTTGCATTTTTTCTTTGCCTTCTCTGACAATTTTTATATTAAGTGATTCTCCTGGTTGTACTTCTGGCCTTAAAGCAATAACCAAATCACTTAAATTCATAACTTTTAATTCTTTAACTTCAGCAATCTGAGAAAGATTATAATCAGCTGTAATTAAAGTCCCTGTCATATCCTCAGTAATCTTCAAGAGTTTTTCATCTACCCCATTACCTTCATATTTTGTTGGGTTTATTACAAGTCTTCTCCCATATAAATCTCTTAATTCTTTTAATAACTTAAGACCTCTTCTGCCTTTTGACCTTTTTTCATTACTGCTTGAGTCAGCCAAAGTTTGTAATTCATCAATTACACTTTGAGCAACAATTAATTGCCCCTCCAATAAGCCGCAACTTAATAGGCCATTGATTCTTCCATCAATAATTACGCTGGTATCTAGAATTTTTGGACTTGCGGCAGGAAGAATCCCTTCATTTACTAGATATGCATCAGTGTTATTTGGATTGAATAATCTCAATAATGTCCTTCCATGGGTATCTGCCAACTTATAACCAAGCACACCAAAGAAAATGTTGCTTAATATTGCTGCTAAGGGTTTTGCGAAAAAAACCTCTCTAGGGAAGGGAATTAAT